>JANMDF010000262.1:0-2060 GCA_031376145.1 Alphaproteobacteria bacterium | reverse complement strand
GTATTTCGCACACGCAGCGGGATGGTATTCTGGCGGGTGTTGCGACGCTGATTGTGGTGATGAGTGGGATTCGCAGATTGAACAGACACAGGAAGCGCAACAAAGGCCAGTTCAGCCCAGGGCGATTTAAAAGTTATTTTTTGGCTGCATTGCTTCGGCTTACGCCTCGCAATGACAGGCAAGTACGTCATTGCGAGACCCGCCTTCAGCAGGCGTAGCCTGCCAGGCGGGGCGTGGCAACCCAGACTTTTAAAACGCCTTTGGGCACCTCAAGCACTTGAAGATATGAAGCAGCGTTTGATTATCTGATGGAGCAAAATCCCCAAGCAGCACGGCGTGTCTATCATATTATGTGATCATCCGCCTATATCACCAGTCTATCGCTGCCAGCAGAGACCTTTAACACGCTGTCATTCTGAATCGTACCATTCAGAATGCCTTCTGCCAGTGGATCTTCCAGATACTTCTGTAAAACCCGTTTTAATGGCCGCGCTCCATAATACGGATCATAGCCTTTTTCTGCCAGCCAATCTTTGGCTGCATCATCTATATTGAGGGTGATATTCCGATCAGCAAGGCGTGCCAACAGACGCTGTAGCTGAATTTCCACAATACCGCGCATATGCTGTTTTTCCAGACGGTTAAACAGCAGAATATCATCCAGGCGATTGATGAATTCTGGCCGGAAGTGCTGGCGCACCCGTTCCATCACCAGAGGGCGGAGGATCTCTTCGGAGGTATCCGCCGGTTGTTCCATCAGGATATCACTGCCCAGGTTACTGGTTAATACTAAGATAGTGTTGCGAAAATCAACCGTGCGACCGTGACTGTCGGTAAGGCGGCCTTCATCCAGTACCTGTAGCAGGACATTGAACACATCCGCATGGGCTTTTTCAACCTCATCGAACAGAATCACCTGATAGGGGCGGCGGCGCACAGCCTCGGTGAGCGTGCCGCCCTGTTCATAGCCAACATAGCCAGGGGGTGCACCAATCAGACGGGCAACGGCATGTTTTTCCATGTATTCGGACATATCCACGCGCAGCATGGCATTGGCATCATCAAACAGAAATTTGGCCAGTGCCTTGCTGAGTTCGGTTTTCCCCACACCCGTTGGCCCCAGGAATAAAAAAGAACCAATAGGGCGGTTCGGATCACCCAGTCCCGCCCGTGCACGGCGCACGGCTTTGCTGATCGATAGAATGGCAGCATCCTGGCCAACCACGGTCTGGCGGAGAATATCTTCCATGCCCAGCAGCTTTTCGCGTTCTCCAGCCAGCATTTTATCCACCGGAATGCCTGTCCAGCGCGACACAATCGCCGCAATCGATGTTTCGGTAACGGCATCCAGGCGGGTTTTGCTGCTTTGCTGCTCTTCAATAGCCACCAGTTTCTTCTGGGTTTCAGGCAGCAGGCCGTAGGCGATTTCGCCGGCGCGTGCCAGATTCCCCTGGCGCTGGGCTTGTTCAAGTTCATTTTTCAGGGATTCCAGGCGTTCTTTCAAGTGCTGAATTTCCGAATGTCCGGCTTTCTCAGCCTGCCAGACGGTGGTTAAGTCCGCCGACTGCTTTTCCAGATCCAAAAGTTCAGTCTGTAATTCTGTCAGGCGTTCCTGGGAGGCCTTATCGGTTTCTTTGGCTAACGCCTGCTGTTCAATCTTCAACTGAATAATGCGACGGTCAATCGCTTCGATGTCTTCCGGTTTGGAGTCCACCTGCATTCTAAGGCGACTGGCGGCTTCATCCACCAGGTCAATGGCTTTATCGGGGAGAAAACGATCGGTGATGTAGCGATCTGACAGCGTGGCCGCCGCTACCAAGGCGGCATCACTGATGCGGATGCCGTGGTGTACCTCATATTTTTCCTTGATACCACGCAAGATGGATACAGTTTCCTCCACACTGGGTTGCCCCACATAGACCGATTGAAAGCGTCTGGCCAACGCTGCATCTTTTTCAATATATTTGCGGTATTCATCCAGGGTTGTGGCACCGACACAATGCAGTTCACCACGCGCCAGTGCCGGTTTCAGCATGTTTGAAGCATCCATGCTACCCTCT
>JANMDF010000259.1:0-6187 GCA_031376145.1 Alphaproteobacteria bacterium | reverse complement strand
TGATCAGCCGCGTGCTGGGCTTTATCCGCGACATGATGATTGCCCGCATCTTAGGGGCAAGCTGGGTGGCGGATGCGTTTTTTGTCTCATTCAAACTGCCCAACCTGTTTCGCCGCCTGCTGGGTGAAGGGGCATTTGCGGCCGCCTTTATTCCCATTTTCAGTAAAACCTACACCCATGAATCCAAAGAAGAAGCCCTGAAATTCGCCGGTGAGGCCACTACGATCCTGTTGATCATTCTGGGCGTTCTCACCATTCTTGGTGAAATTTTCATGCCCACCATCATCCAGCTGATTGCACCTGGGTTTATTGAGGGTACGCCGCGCTATGAACTGGCGGTAAACCTGTCCCGCATCACCTTTCCCTATCTGTTTTTCATTGCGATTGTTGCCTTGCACGGCGGTATGTTGAACTCCATCAACAAATTCGGTTATGCCGCTGCCGCACCGATTATTCTAAACATCACTTTATTATCAGCGGATTTTTTTGTCCCCTGGCTGTTTGATGAAGGTCACGCCCTGGCCTGGGCGGTGTTTGTTGCCGGTGTGCTGCAATTTGCCTTCCTGCTGTACGCGCTCATCAAGTCTGACCTGGGCTACCGCCTGGCACGGCCACGCATGACACCCCGTGTCAAACGTCTGATGCGCCTGTTCTTGCCCGGCATGCTGGGAGCGGGCGTGTACCAGCTCAACATCATGGTGGATGGCATTTTTGCTTCCATGCTGCGTGAAGGCTCGGTCTCTTATCTCTATTACGCTGACCGCATTACCCAGCTGCCACTAGGTGTGATTGGTGCGGCTATCGGTACAGCCCTGCTGCCGATGCTGTCCCGCGAAGTCAAAAGCGGTGAAAGTGATAAAGCATCGCAAACTCAGAATTATGCCCTGCAACTGGGTTTGCTCATTGCCATGCCCGCTGCCGTAGCACTCGCCATGCTGGCGCATCCCATTATTGACCTGCTGTTCCGACACGGTGCCTTCACGGCGAGTGATGCCAAAGCAACCGGCGGCGCACTGGCTGCCTTTGCCCTGGGTTTGCCTGCTTATATCGGAGTCAAAGTGCTATCAACTTCTTTCTTTGCCCGGGAAGATACCAAAACACCGGTAAAAGTCGCACTGGCCTGCCTGGTGCTTAATGCCGGTCTTAATTACATGCTGATGCACAGTCTGCAGCATGTGGGCATTGCACTCGCTACCGCCATCAGCAACTGGTTTAATGCTGTTTGCTTGGGCGTCCTGCTGTACAAACGTGGTGCTTTGATCCTGACCGCCACCCTGCTGCGTAAAATTGGTAAAATTATGCTGGCAACCACTGTAATGGGCGGCGTGCTGTGGCTCGGCAGCGACCTGTTGCGCCCATTCCTGGATGCACCCGCAAAAATGTATCGCTCCCTGGCGATTGTCATCTTGATGCTGATAGCAATTACCGTATATCTGACACTGGTGCAGGTCTTGAAAATTTTTGATGTGCGCCACCTGAAACGGGAGCTGAAACGCACGACATGAGTTTAGTCTTTTCCGGCATCCAACCCACTGGCCACCTGCACCTGGGCAATTATCTGGGGGCGATTCAGCAGTGGGTAAAATTACAGGATCAACACCCCTGCCTGTTCTGTATCGTTGACCTGCACGCCATCACTGTTGCGCAGGAACCCGCAGCTCTGCGCGAAGCCACCTACCAGACCGCTGCCGCCTATCTGGCCTGCGGCATTGATCCTGAAAAATCTATCATCTATCCACAAAGCCTGGTATCTGCCCACAGTGAACTGGCTTGGCTGCTATCCTGCTTCACCCCCATGGGCTGGCTGAACCGCATGACCCAGTTTAAGGAAAAAGCCGGTAAAGCGCGTGATAATGCCGTGCTGGGGCTGTTTGCCTATCCGGTACTCATGGCTGCTGATATTCTGGCTTTTCAGGCTACCCACGTGCCGGTGGGTGAGGATCAGAAACAGCATCTGGAACTGGCACGTGACATTGCTGGTGCCGTGAACCGCCATTATAATCAGGAGCTGTTCACCATTCCCGAACCCCTTATTCTGCCCACCGCTGCTCGGATTATGAGTTTGCGTGACGGCACAAAGAAGATGAGTAAGTCCGATCCATCGGAATACAGCCGTATTACGCTCAATGATGATGCCGATATGATTCGCTTGCGTATTCAAAAGGCCAAAACTGACCCTTACCCCTTGCCGGTCAACAAAGTAGAACTGGAACTACGGGTAGAAGCCGCCAATCTGCTGACTATCTATGCCGCCTTAAGTGGCAGGACACTGGATGCGGTAATTGTTCAGTTTGCAGGAATGCCCTTTGCCGCCTTTAAAAAAGACCTTACCGACCTGGCTGTTGCCCACCTGTCGCCCATTCAGCAGCGCATGCAGGAATTTCTGGGTGATAAGGGAGAACTGCATCGCCTGATGTTGCGTGGTGCGGAAAAAGCTGCGGCCATTGCCGCGCCTACTATCGCACGGGTGCGAAACGCTATGGGGTTTGTGGTTTAGGCATCCCTCAAAAATCCGTCACCCGCTGCTTTTTCGGATACTGTACGCGATAGGCAAAATCTATTACCTGCGCCTTGCCGGCTGGTGCTGTAAACTGCCAGCGTAAAACGCCGGATTTATTATCCACATTCTGGGCATAGCCACGCGTGCTGACAGCAGGATCCAGCTTTACCGTAATATCCTCATGCCGCGCAACAGGCAGGCGATCATAGACAACAACGGTCACGGGTTTTTTGTGCAAATTGGTAATGGTAGTGCGATAATGACGTTCCACCACCGTATCCACATCAACCAGGCCGGATTCACTGGTTTTATCCCGTACTGTTGCCCGTTCTACCTTAATGTTGTCATCAGGCCCCAATCCCATGCTGGTCTTTTCCCCCGGCCGCAGGAAAGGAATAGCATAGGCGGTAATGCGAGCCCCATCCCGGTACACGGATACCGGCCCTTCCAGCAGCGGCGCACCCTCAGGGACAGTCATTTCAGCCGTAACATAGGCTTGCAACGCCTGCAGCGGATTAACCGCCGCTGATAAAGTGACCGGAATCTGTATGGTGCGCAGATGGACGGTCGTACGATCATTGCTCCTGTTGATACTGACTTTGCCAACCACCTTATATTCCCCAATAAAGGCAGTGGCGCGTTCCTGCACCGGTTGCGGCGTAGCCGCAATGGTATTTTGCGGCGCTGCAGACGACACAGCCACGTCTCCCGCCATTGCTTCCATGGGAGCAGCCACCATCATTTTAGCCACTGGCACCGGCATTGCATCGGGGACAAATTCCAGCGGCATGGGTACAGGTTTGGTCATTTCACCACCCTTAGCTGGTTGCGCGGTAGATAAGGTCAGATCAATATCTTCCCACACATCACCGGTTTTCTGGAACACCTGCGCCTGCTGTTCCAAACTGAGCATGCCGGTGGTACTGTCATACCGGGCATTGTACATGGGCGTCCAGAACACCTGCCCCTGGCTGAATGCACCAGGGTTGCTGTTTTCGTACATGCTCCCCACATCATAAACCGCTGTCACCGTCAAACTCCCAGCTTTCTTTGCTGAAATTGCAACAGTCACCACAGTGTGCTCAACCGGCGTATCCAGAACCTTCTGCAATTGCTGTTGCAAGATCTCCCGTTTGACCTTCAATGGCCGTGCCAGTTGATCCTGTTTCACTAATTGCTGGACAACATCGCGGAGACTGTCATAGATCGCCTTGCTGGCCGCTCCCCAATCTGCCGCTGGCAACGTTTTAAGGCTCTCCGGCTGAGGTTTCCCGGCCTCCGGTAACGCCAGCAATTTATCAAAAAATGCTTTGCGCGCCTGCAGCGCCTTGCGTTCTGCATTGATCAGGCGCAGTTGATCATCAAGATCCTGAATCTGGTTCTGTAAATCCTGCCCTGGCCGATTTTCCGACGGATCATCCTCCTGCACAGCCGTTGCCACCGTGCCTAAAACGACTGCCGTGTCTCCAGTGATGGCAATCTGCGGGATGCCAGTAAGGTAAGCCGGAAAATTCTTCAAAATAAGTTGATGTGTACCAGGCTTGATCTGCACCGTTCCAGTACGGGTAACGCGAGCCTGGCTGTTAAACACCACAGCAGATGTTACTTTGGTTGCCACTGTATAATCATCAGCAACGGCATGCGTTGAGATTACCGCCACCGCAACCAGTACTGAAGAAAGGATACCGCGCATGTCTGCCACTCCTGTAAATTCCAGGACAGTCTTTATCACTGGAGGGTAAAAGTCAAGCATGCCCCCGAGCGTGTTTCGCAGACATTGACAATCTCCCCGAACACCTTAACAACAACCCCATGTCCAAAGCCACACTGTCTTATGTCTGCCAGTCCTGCGGCAGTGCCTTTCCCAAATGGCGCGGCCAGTGCGAGGCGTGCGGAGCGTGGAACAGTCTGGTGGAAGAAGCAGCAACCAGCGTGCCCGGCAGCAGCCGCAAGCTCAAAGGCAATAGCCCCATAGAATTCAGTGATTTACGCGCCAACAGCACGCCGGTGGCGCGATTATCTGCCCAGATGCCGGAATGGGATCGGGTATGTGGCGGCGGTTTAGTCCCCGCCTCTGCCGTGCTGATTGGCGGTGATCCGGGGATTGGTAAGTCTACGCTGTTGCTGCAGTTGGCGGCGAAACTCAGTCAACAGCACAAATGCGCCTACCTCACCGGTGAAGAATCCCTGGAACAGATTCGCATGCGGGCACGGCGCCTGGGGGTGGAAAATTCCAACGTTGCCCTGGCGGCCAGCTGTCACCTGGGCGATATTCTGAAAACCCTGGAACAGCCGGATGGTTTTGATCTGGTGATTATTGATTCGATTCAGACACTCTATGCCGATGTACTGGACTCAGCACCCGGAACCGTAGCACAGGTACGTTTTTGTGCCCAGGAACTGGTGCGACTCGCCAAGAAAAAAGGCTTCTGCCTGGTTCTGGTGGGACATGTCACCAAAGACGGGATGATGGCTGGCCCTAAAGTCCTGGAACACATGGTGGACGCCGTGCTGTATTTTGAAGGCGACCGTGGCCACCAGTTCCGCATTTTGCGCACCATCAAAAACCGCTTTGGCGCCACCGATGAGATTGGTGTCTTTTTAATGAGTGATCAGGGTTTGAGCGAGGTCGCCAATCCGTCCGCACTGTTCCTGTCGGATCGCGCCCAGAATGTCAGCGGCACCGCCATTTTTGCCGGCATTGAGGGTAGCCGCCCTATTCTGCTGGAGATTCAGGCTCTCGTCACCCCCTCCCCGCTGGGGATGCCGCGCCGCACCGTAGTAGGCTGGGACAGCAACCGCCTGGCCATGCTGCTGGCGGTGCTGGAAAAACGGGCGGGTGTATCATTCGGCCAGCAGGATGTGTATCTGAACGTGGTGGGTGGGTTGAAAATTCAAGAGCCAGCCGCCGATCTGGCGGTAGCTGCAGCATTGGTTTCCTCGCTCAAAGACAAAGCCCTGCCAGGCGATGCGGTATTTTTTGGCGAAATCGGACTGTCGGGGGAAGTCCGTTCCGTCAGCCAGATGGATGCCCGCCTCAAAGAAGCGGCAAAACTCGGTTTTGCCACTGCCTATATGCCAACCTATACAGCCAAAAATAAGGATATTCAGATGCAGCCGGTGCGCGTCATCCGTGGATTATTAAAGGAATTGGTCGGTAATCCTGCCACCCGCCAGATTGTTGAATCATAGAAAAATGGATATCCAATGATGCCTGTGTTGCCCCTCACCCAACCCTCTCCCCATAGGGGAGAGGGCTTTTCCATCTCCCTCTCCCAGTACAAGGGGCGGCAAGGCCTTTTTGCGCCGCCAGAAGCCATACAGGGTGATTCCCAGCCAGAAACATTCAATCACGAAAGATGGCAGATTCCAGGCAGGAATCAGGGACAGGAAAATCAGCAGTGAGCCGATCAGGTTAAGCCACAGATAACTTAGGCTTCTACTCGTCATGCGTTCCAGCTGCAGCCCCATATAGGCGGTAATCACCATGGCAACACCGAACAGGCCGGCGATGGTAAAGGCGGTATCCATTATATGGCCGAGTGATTGCATAATGACGCACAATACCCCTCACCCCGCCCTCTCCCCATAGGGGAGAGGGGGAAGGCGGCAATGCCCTTTCGCCCCTTGTACTGGGAGAGGGAGATGGAAAAGCCCTCTCCCCTATGGGGAGAGGGTTGGGTGAGG
>JANMDF010000257.1:0-3857 GCA_031376145.1 Alphaproteobacteria bacterium | reverse complement strand
ACTGAATATCATCAATGCCGATGTGTCACCGGCGATGTATGATATGCTGCTGAATGATGGTTTTAATGAAACCACCACCTGGCTGGGTGGCAATGATGCCTTTCTTGCCTATGACCGCGATAACAACGGCATGATCAACGGGGTGAATGAACTGGTGAGCCTTGCACCGGATACCACCGGTACTGCCGGTATCGGTGAGTTTGATGCCAACGGCGATGGCGTCCTGAGCGATGTCGACGGCGGCATGTTCCACCGCCTGCGCCTGTGGGTGGACAACAACTATAACGGCCAGAGCGACCTGGGTGAGCTGCATGCGCTCGCCACCATGGGCATTGATATGATTGATCTGTCAACCATGCCGCTAACCTATGATCAGAATGGGGCGGTGGTCAAAAGCCTGGGGCATGCCATTCGCTATACCGGTGACCCGTTCCGCCGCATTACCAACATGTATGGTGTGCATCTGGGCAGTAAGGATGACGGCGTGAAGTTTGAAGTGGTCTCGCCGCAGTTTGCCCGGTTTAACTATAAAAATGCCCGTGATCACTGGCTGCCCAACAATGCGTCTCTGGCCGCAACCCTGACCATTGATCCGCGTGAAATTGCTTCCTTGCAGGCCGGTGACAATCACGATACGATCACGACCCTGGCGGGGTATGCGTTGGATGTGGTGTTGAATGGCGGCTCTGGCAATGATGTCCTGACCGGCGGTGATGGTAATGATATTCTCACCGGTGGTGCGGAGATTGATCGCCTGAGCGGGGGTAATGGCGATGATGTGCTCAATGTCGATACCCTTGACCTGCTCACATCCTGTCGTGGTGGTGCTGGTTTTGACACCATGATTCTTGAAGCGGGTTTTGCTGCACTCACCCTCATCCTGAACGACGTGATCGGCATTGAATCGTTTGTGGGCAATGATGGCAACAACACCATTACCTATGTCGGCACCACCAGCGTGGTGCTGGCCGGCCAGGGCGGCAACGACCTGCTAACCACTGCCAGTGGTGCTGATCGCCTGGAAGGTGGTGATGGTAATGACATCTTGCGCGGTGAAGACGGTAACGATGTGCTGTGGGGTGACCTGGGCGATGATCTGCTGTTTGGTGGCCTGGGCAATGATACCATAAACGGTGGTGATGGTCTCAACACTGTTGCCTGGGAAGCATTGAGTATGAATACCCTCGATATGGCCGCTGGTACGGTGGATATTATTGATAACAGTGTTGAGGATCGCCTTGATTTTACCAGTCAGATGGAAGGATTCCTGCGCCTGGGTTCACAAACCCTCGCCGCCAGAACAACCAACTTCACCCTCACCAATACAACAACATCGAGTACGACATTTGCCGCCGGTAATAACCTGCGCTTTGTTAATAATACCCTGCAGATTGACCTCGATAATAACACTACATTCAACGCAGCAGCAGATATGCAGATACAGTTGAATGGTGCTGCTTCTGTGACATATAATGTTGCGGGAGATTATTTTACGGTTGCGTAAAACACTGTTACGAGAACGACAACACGTTACAAACAAATGTTGCGTAACGTAAAAATTAATACATTCTATTGCATCTCATGCTACAAGCTACGGCAAGCAGTAGAAAGCAGATGCAGAACACCTCATTTTTTCTCAACGAACATGATGCTTGCGGCGTTGGGTTTGTCGCCACCCTGGACGGCAGTAAACGCCGTAGTGTGGTGGAGCAGGGCATTGAAGCCCTGAAAAACCTATGGCACCGTGGCGCCGTTGATGCCGATGGTAAAACCGGCGATGGCGCGGGTATTCACATTGAAATTCCCCATGATTTTTTTAAGGATCACATTCTTGATTCCGGTCAGCCGTTGCGTACTGGGCTGCTGGCCGTGGGCATGGTGTTTCTGCCGCGTAAAAGTATTGATGAGCAGGAGGCCTGCCGTACGTTGGTTGAGGCTGAACTTGTCCGCCAGGGCTTGAAAGTGTATGGCTGGCGGCGCGTACCAACCAACATTGCGGCACTGGGTGAAAAAGCCGCACTGGGGCGTCCGGAAATCGAACAGATTCTGGTGATGAAACTGGATGGTACGGATAAAATTGCCTTTGAAGCTGAATTATATCGCGTGCGCCGCCTGATTGAAAAACGCGTGAATGCGGCTGGGTTGCAGGATTTTTATATCTGTTCGCTGTCTTCGCGTTCCATCATTTATAAGGGCATGTTTCTGGCCGAAGCCCTGACCGACTTTTACCCTGATCTGCTGGATCCGCGTTTTATTTCGCGGTTTGCCATTTTTCATCAACGCTATTCCACCAATACCTTTCCCACCTGGAAACTGGCGCAACCTTTCCGCACCTTGGCGCATAACGGTGAAATCAATACCCTGAAAGGCAATGTGCAGTGGATGCAGGCGCATGAAGCCCGCCTGCAAAGTCCAGTATTTGGTGATAGCATTGATGACCTGAAACCGATTATTCAGCCGGGATTTTCCGATTCCGCCATGCTGGACAATGTCATGGAACTGCTGGTCAGAAGCGGCAGGCCGTTGCCACTGGCTAAGGCTTTGCTGGTGCCAGAAGCCTGGAACATTGATGATCCTACCATGGATGATGGGGTGAAAGCCCTGTATTCTTATTGCAATGCCGTCATGGAACCCTGGGATGGGCCGGCGGCACTGGTGGCCACCGATGGTACATGGCTGATTGGCGGCATGGATCGTAACGGTCTGCGCCCGTTTCGCTACAGCATTACCGATGATAAGATGATCATTGCGGGTTCAGAAAGTGGCGTTGTGGCCTTAAATCCGGAACGGATTATTGAAAAAGGCCGCCTGGGCCCCGGGGATATGCTGGCCATTGATATTAAGGCTGGCAAACTTTACCATGATCATGACATTAAGCAGTGGCTCTCTAACCTGCATCCATATCATGACTGGATTCAGAATATCCGCCGCCTGCAGGGCAGCTGCGGCAGTGAGGATACGGCCATAACGCTGGCAGCTGATGCTGCCTTATTGCGGCAACGCCAGGTGCTGGCTGGTTGGACGCTGGAAGATCTGGAACTGATTTTACAGCCCATGGCGGAAACCGGCAAGGAACCGCTAGGTTCCATGGGTGATGATACACCCCTGGCGGTATTTTCCGGCCAATATCGGGGTCTGCATCATTTTTTCCGGCAGAATTTTGCTCAGGTAACGAATCCGCCCATTGACCCCCTGCGCGAAGGGCGTGTCATGAGCCTGCGCACTCGTATTGGCAATCTTGGCAATATCCTGGAACCGACACCCACAGCCAAGCACTTGATTGAATTGGAATCCCCGTTTCTGTTAAGCCACGAAGTGTGCGCGTTGCGTACCGCCCTGGGTGACAAGTTTACTGCCATTGACTGTGTCTATAATCCGGCACAGGAAACCTTAAAGCAGGCAATTGAGCGGGTACAGCAACTGGCTGAAGATGCCGCCCGTTCGCAAAGCATAACATTTTTACTGCTGACCGATAAGGCTGTCACCGCAACACATCTGCCTATTCCCATGATTCTGGTTGCAGGAGCCGTGCACAGCAACCTCCTGGCTAAACGTCTGCGCAGTTATCTGTCCTTTGGCGTGCAAACGGCAGAATGCCTGGATACACATGCTGCCGCCGTGTTGATAGGCGTGGGGGCAACCTGTGTGCATCCGTATCTGGCCGAAGCAACATTGATAGAACGGCAACAACGTCGTTTATTTGCCGATGTACCGCTGGAAACCGTGCTGGAAAATTATAAACATAGCCTGGAACAGGGCTTGCTGAAAATCATGTCGAAAATTGGCATTTCGGTGGTGAGCAGCTATCGCGGTGGCTATAACTTTGAGGCTATGGGGCTGTCACGCAGCCTGGTCAG
>JANMDF010000212.1:0-6470 GCA_031376145.1 Alphaproteobacteria bacterium | reverse complement strand
GGGACATTCGGTGGCGCAATCCAAAAACATGGCCGATGCGACAGCCAAAGTGGTGGATGAGGAAGTCCGCCGCATTGTTGAAGATGCCTATGCGCGGGCGAAAAAAATTCTGATCGCCAAGGCCAAAGATCTGGAAACCCTGGCACAGGCGTTGCTGGAGTATGAAACCTTGAATGGTAATGAGATCAATGACCTCATTGCTGGTAAGCCACTGGAGCGTGACAAAGTGAAAGCCAAGGCCAAAGCCAAGGCGGCAGGTAAAAAACCGGCGGCGTCCTTGCCACCGACGGATACCGGCCTGGAGCCGGGTTTGGTGTAGATCGTGTTGGTTGAGGACAATACCGATCTTAAGAAACCTCTGCAAAAGCCCCTTGTCATCCTGAACGAAGTGAAGGATCTCTTTGTAATTATTGAGATGCTTCGCTGCGCTCAGCATGACATTACCCCCTTTTGCAGAGGTTCCTATAATTTCCTGTAAAGAAAAAGGCACGCATAATGGATGCCTTCATCCCTCCGGCGTGACGCAGCGTGGTTGATAGTCCAGATAATATAAAGCAGCTCTAACGCAGTTTTAGCGTTGCCAGCCCCAGTAATCCCAGCATCATAGCAATAATCCAGAAGCGGATTACCACGGTGGATTCCGGCCAGCCTTTTTTCTCAAAATGATGATGAATGGGAGCCATGAGAAACACGCGCTTGCCGGTGCGTTTGAAGTAAAATACCTGAATCATTACTGATACGGCTTCGACGACAAACAGGCCGCCAATGATGGACAGCACAATTTCGTGCTTGGCAATCACACTCATCACGCCCAGCGCGCCACCAATAGCCAATGAGCCGGTATCGCCCATGAATACCTGCGCCGGTGGGGCATTATACCATAAAAAGCCCATGCCGGCACCAATCAGGGCAGCACAGAATACAGTAATCTCCCCACTGCCCGGCACATGCGGAATGTGCAGATATGTCGCAAACTGGCTGTTGCCGGTCAGATAGCAGATAATAAAAAAGCAGCCTGTGGCAATCATCACCGGCACAATGGCAAGACCATCCAGGCCATCGGTAAGATTCACGGCGTTTGACGCCCCCACCACTACGACAGCGGCAAAGAC
This sequence comes from Alphaproteobacteria bacterium, assembly GCA_031376145.1. Taxonomy (GTDB): domain Bacteria; phylum Pseudomonadota; class Alphaproteobacteria; order JAJTHO01; family CANGXP01; genus JANMDF01. The sequence goes on along the minus strand of JANMDF010000212.1, from coordinate 5,358 downwards.
GAAATAGCCTAGCCCCAGATCCAGGAGAATGTCTTTAAGGAAGGGTAAAGCCAGCTTATATTGCAGATCGGGCAGGGTAGCATGATGAATGAGCATCAGGGCAGCCAGGGCAATCAGGGTCTGCAGCAGCAGTTTTTTGCGTCCCGCCAGTCCCTTGGTATTGCGCTTGCTGACCTTCAGATAATCATCACTGAAGCCAATGAGGCCGTAGCCCAGTGTAACGATAATGGTTGCCCATACATACATGTTCTGCAGATCCGACCACAGCAGGGTGGCAACCAGCGTACTGAGCAGAATCATCAGCCCACCCATGGTGGGTGTACCTTTTTTGCTGAAATGTGATTGCGGGCCATCGTCACGGATGGGTTGACCGCCGTTCTGTTTGAGGCGTAGCCAGCGAATCAGCGCAGGGGTAAAGGTAAAGCTGATAATCAGTGCCGTCATCAGCGCGCCGCCACTACGGAACGTCAGGTAACGAAACAGATTAAAGATCGCGGATTGATCGGCCAGCGGGGCAAGGAGGTTGTAGAGCATAAAGAAGCAGAGGAACTCAAGGATTAGAAGGCCAGAAAAGGTATATTTTTATCCTCACCCCGCCCTCTCCCTGAAAGGGAGAGGGAGAAGAAAATGCCCTCTCCCCCTTGGGGAGAGGGTTGGGTGAGGGGTAAAATTTAAAGAACAATGCACGCATTCGGTTTTTCAATTTTTTAGTTCACTTTCTGTAAAACGGTCTTTCAGTTCCTGCAGGATTACGGACATCTTCATTCCCGCAGAGCCTTTAATCATCAGCATATCCCCGGCCTGCAGGTCAGCAAGCAATGCAGGTAGCAGACTGGCGGCATCAGCCGCATGTACACAGGGTAAAGTGTTAGGTAGAGTAGCTTTCAGGCCTGCCATGGCAGTCCCGGCCAGATACACAGCATCAATTTTATGCGCCTGCAAGGGGTTTTTGAGTGCCTCGTGCAGCGCAGGTGTATGTTCGCCCAGTTCAAACATATCGCCTAATACAGCGATGCGGCGGCCAAAGGGTTGCAGGTTGGCCAGCGTTGCAAGGGCAGCGGCCATGGCCTGAGGACTGGCGTTATAGGTTTCATCAAGAACTTTAAAGGTTCCATTTTTTATATTGAATGTATGAATTTTTCCGCGCCCGTAAATGGGGGTGTAACTGGCAAGGTCATGCACCGCCCGGGCGACATCCGCCCCCACGGCATCGACACAGGCCAGTACACCCAGGGCATTATATAATAACGCCGGGTGCGGCATGCTCAGGCGCAGGGTACAGGGTTTGCCTGCCAGGGTGAGGGTGGCAGTAATGCCGTCTTGCGTGGTGGTGTGGTCAACAAGCCGGTACATTGCCGTATCATGGGTACCAAAAGTGACAAACCTGGGACTGCGTTGCTGCAGCATGGGCAGATATGGGGAATCAGCGGGTAGCACGGCTATCCCGTCTGTCGTAAGGCCACTCAGTATTTCAGCTTTTGCATCAGCAATACCATCAAGGCCATTGCTGAAATTGCCAATATGTACCGGGGCAATGGTGGTGATCATCGCCACATGCGGTTTTGATATCTGGGTTAACGGGGTCATTTCCCCGGCATGGTTCATGCCCATTTCGATAACAGCGTAGCGGCTACTGGCGGGCATTCTGGCGAGCGTCAGCGGTACACCAATGTGATTATTGAGATTACCATAGGTGGCAAAGGTTTCTGCCTGGCGGCTCAGGACATGCGCCAGCATTTCCTTGGCCGTGGTTTTCCCCACACTGCCGGTAAGACCAATCACCTGTCCCTGCAGGCGCGCACGGGCGGCCTGTGCCAGGCGGGTAAGTGCCTGCATTGTATCTGCAACCTGGATGCAGTGTGGGTCAGTAGAGGGTTGGCTCACCAGTGCAGCAGTGGCCTGCTGCAGGGCAGTGTCAACAAATGCATGGCCGTCATGATATTCCCCTGTCAGGGCAACAAACAGATCGCCGGTCTTAATCATGCGGCTGTCAATACTGATCCCGGTGATCTGCAGGTGATCTGGTACGGCAACGCCCAAAGCCTGCCGTAGGTCAGTGTCTGTCCATAAGATGCGGCTCATGGCAGTAGCTTTCGGATAGTATCCTGATCACTGTAAGGGATCACATCGGTTCCAATAATCTGCCCCTGCTCATGTCCCTTACCGGCTACCAGGATCGTATCGCCGGGTCTGGCAGCATCGAGCGCGGTGGCAATTGCCAACTCCCGACTGCCAATGTTCTGTACGGACTTACCGAATGGGCAGCCTGACACAATCTGCTGGCGAATGGATGCGGCATCTTCGGTGCGGGGATTGTCATCAGTGATGATCACCTGGTCGGCAAAGGTACAAGCGGTTGCGCCCATCATTGGGCGTTTACCGGCATCACGATCACCACCACAGCCAAACACGATAATGAGGTTGCCCTTCGTATGGGGGCGTAACGCCACCAGGGCACTGTGCAGGGCATCCGGCGTATGCGCATAATCGACAAACACGTGAAAGCCCTGATCATTACCGGTCATTTTCTCCATGCGGCCAGGAATGCCCTTGATATCCGGTAATGCTGCCAGCAATGCGGCAACCGGTGTGTTTGTTGCCAGCAGCAAACCAAAAGCCGCCAGTAGGTTCTGTGCCTGAAACAGGCCGTAAAGTGGCAACAGCACCTGGTGGCGTGCGCCAAACAACGAGAGATTCAGCGACAGGCCGCTATGATGCGCCTGCACATCCAGCAACGCCAGGTCAGCATGATCAGTACCAAAGCTGATAATGCGCTGTTGGCGGCTGGTGCAGATCGCTTGCAGTGCATCAAATTCATCAATGGCTTTGTTGAGTATGGCGGTTTTCCCCATGGGCAGCAGGCGGTTGAACAGCTGCGCCTTCGCCGCAAAATACGCCTGCATCGTGTGGTGATAATCAAGATGATCGCGGCTGAGATTGGTAAACGCAGCGGCTTCCAGCACAACGCCGTCCAGGCGGTGTTGTTCGATGCCATGGCTGGAGGCTTCCAGGGCGACATGCTGAATGTCTTTTACACATAACGTTTGTAACTGCTGGTGCAGCACAACAGGATCCGGAGTGGTCAGGCTCCCCGTGCTCAGTCCCCGTGGGGTAAGAATCCCCAGTGTGCCAATACTGGCAGCCTGTATACCAACAGCCTGCCATAACTGCTGACACAGGGTGACCGTGGAGGTTTTGCCGTTTGTGCCGGTTACGGCGACAATATGCGCGGGTTGCGGTTGATAAAACGTACCGGCGAGCAGTGCCAGGCTTTGCCGGATATGGCTGCTGTGCAGCACGGGTATGGTAAGATCAGGTAAGGAGACATGGGGTTCGGTCAATACGGCTACCGCCCCTTTGGCAATGGCGTCGTGTATGTACTGACTGCCGTCAACTTTATTACCGGGAATGGCAATAAACAGATCACCGGGCTGGCAACGCCTGGAATCCAGACACAGGCCGGTAAAGGCGGGTATGGATGCTTTTGGCGTAATGCCGAGCGTCGCCCAGTTAATGGTATTTGGCAAGGTTGGCATTCGTCGGGTCTTCCGGATCAATGGCAAGGGCACGTAAAATGATGGGATCATCTGTAGCTTTTGGCAGTTGTCCCAGCAAGGGTGAAATGCGTTCAATCACCCGCGCCACAACCGGCGCAGAGACCCAGCCACCAGTGGCATAACCGCCGGTTTCGCGGCGTCCCTGTGGTTCATCAACCATGGCAAAAATCAGGTATTGCGGGTCATACATGGGGTAGGCGGCAATGAATGAGGACAGCAGGGCTTTTTTCTTATAACCGCTGGCACTGCTTTTTTCCGCTGTACCGGTTTTACCACCTGGGAAATAGCCGGTGACTTCCGACTTGGAACCAGTGCCGTGGGTAACGGTCAGGCGCATCAGTTTGCGCATGTCGAGCGATGTTTGTTCAGAGACAAGCCGTATCGGGGTTTTATGCCTGTTCCCATCTTTCAGCAGGGTAGGGGGGTAAAACAGGCCGCCGTTGAGAATACCTGCCGTAGCACCACACAGCTGCACCGCATTCACAGAAATACTATGGCCAAAGGAAATGGTCATGCTGGTCACGGCATGCCAGACGCGGGGGACGATGGGACTGCCGTTTTCGGCCAGCTCCAGGCGCATGGGGCGGGTAAGGCCAATCTTGCTGATAAAGGCACGGTGGCCTTCAATACCAACGGCCTCTGCCATTTTTACAGAGCCAATGTTGGAGGAAAACATAAAGATTTCCGGTACCGACAGCCAGCGGTGCTTACCCTTATAATCATCAATGGTAAAACGGCCAACCCGGATGGGGTTGGTAGCATCAAACTGACCTTTCATATCCGTAACGCCACTATCCAGTGCCATGGCGGTTGTAAAAATCTTAATCGTAGAACCCATTTCATAGACGCCCAAAGTGGCACGGTTAAAACGGGCGTTACTGTCGGCTTTGCCCGCGTCATTGGGGTCAAAATCTGGTAAGGAGACCATGGCCAGAATTTCCCCGGTTTTAATATCCAGAATCATACCCAGGGCGCCAATGCCATTGAAATAGGCGCGGGATTTTTCCAGTTCATCGGCAAGAATATGCTGAATACGTGTATCAATGCTTAACGCCAGCGGGGTTTTATCGTTTTGCAGGCGGGTGTTCATCCCAGCCTCAATCCCGCCAAGCCCCTGGGCATCGACATCTGTATATCCCAGCACATGCGCCGCCAGATTGCCACCCGGATACAGACGGCGTTCCTCCCGTTTAAATTCAATGCCAGGAATACCCAGGCTGTTAATGCGCTGGTAAAGGCTGGGGGTCAGGTTGCGTTTGATCCATAAAAACCGGCGGCGTTTATCGCTGAGCGGTTTCAGAAGTTTCGCTGTTTCAAGATTTGGCAGAACAGTTTTCAGCTGGCGCAGGGCAGCAGGTGCATCCAGGATATGTTTGGGGTCAGCATATACGGAGTAGGTTACAATATTCGCAACCAGCAGCTTACCGGTGCGGTCAACAATATTGGCGCGTTCCGGCAGGTAGGCTGGGGCACTGGCGTTCAACCGGGCGGGTTTTCGCTCCACAGACTGGGCAACAATCGACATGTGTGCCAGGTGCAGCAGTACCATTATGAAGGCAATGGCCATGCAGCCCGCCACCAGAACAATACGTCGTTTGGCCTGGCGGACGGGCGGTAGATCGTTGGGGTGGTAGAGTTGAATGATCATGTGCAGTAAGCTGGTTGCATGCAGACGCACGTAGCATCAAGCACGCACTGCAGCAAACCCTCACCCCGCCCTCTCCCTGAAAGGGAGAGGGAGAAGGTGACAAAGCCCTCTCCCCTCTGGGGAGAGGGTTGGGTGAGGGGCAATACATGCGTC
>JANMDF010000202.1:0-7508 GCA_031376145.1 Alphaproteobacteria bacterium | reverse complement strand
TACAAACTGAACTTACCAACAGTTCTGATGACAGCAGACATTTTGCTCATTTTGCCGCTCGTGAACTGACTGGCGTTATTCAGGAAGACACTGGTCAGGTGGGTGATCCACACTATTTGCTGTATGAACGGATGGCCAATGGTCTGTGTGGCAATAAAAACTGGAAAAGTGTTGATATTGATCCAGCGGTTGTCGAATTTGCTGAACTGATCCGCATTGCCCGTACCCGAGAAAGCCTGGAAAACGGTATCCTGTTTACCTATGCCTCTGAAGTATTCAATACCGGCGAATACTCGCGTAATAGTGCGCGTACGCCGACCTGGCTGGCATTAAACGGCGTTCCTCAAGAACAGGCGAAAGACCTGGCACTGTATGTGCAGGTACACGCCGGTAATACCGAACTGAAGCACAGCAAACATGCGTATCGCGCTTATCAATCACTGTTCGGGGATAAACCTGATGCTGTGCAGGCCGAAGAATTCACCGGCCAGCTGGTACGGTATGTGGACAACGTTACGGCAACCTATCAGGCGTTGAATGACTTGGTGTTTGGCCGGAACGCATAGTGTCCAAAAACCCCTGCAGCATGTAACTGGCCGCCAGTTTATCCACCAGCTCCCCACGCCGCGCCCGTGATAAATCGGCGTCCAGCAGCATGCGTTCTACCGCTTGTGTACTGTAGCGTTCATCCTGAAAACAGAGCAATAGATCGCGTTTTTTCAGAAGATTATGGGCAAACTGGCGGGTGGATTGTGCCTGCGGATTCGATGTGCCGTCCATGTTGAGCGGCAACCCCAGCACCAGCCCACCGATATTTTCTGCATCAATCATGGCAAAAATTGCTTCAGCACTGGTGGTGAATTTTTTATGCGGCAGATTCTGCCACGGCGTTGCAATCATCAGCCCTGGATCACTGATTGCCAGGCCAATGACCGTACTGCCATAATCTATTCCCAGCAGACGGGTGTTTTTTGGCAATGTCGTCAGTAATTGCGTGGAAGTGATAACAGGCATCTTGCGCACATACCATATGTTCGCTATGGCTGCTATCATCAATGCTTATTGTCATTCTGAGCGCAGCGAAGAATCTCAAATTGCGGAAGATCCTTCGCTACACTCAGGATGACAGCATCAGCTATACTGACAAAGGAAACGCAATGTCCTTCAACGAATCCACCGTACGCCATATTGCCAAGCTGTCCCGCATTGCCCTGCCGGAAACCCAAGTGCCAATCGTCACCGAGCGCCTGCAGAAAATCCTGGGTTTTGTTGAGCAGTTGAGTGCGGTGGACACCACGGGTGTTGTACCGATGAGCAGCGTCAGTCATGTGACATTGCCGCGCCGTGCCGATGTGGTGACTGATGGCGGGTATCCAGAGGCTGTGCTGTCGAATGCGCCGGAAAAACTGCATGGCTTTTACGTTGTACCAAAGGTTGTCGGATAATGGCTGAATTAACGCAATTAACTTTGACCCAGGCCTTGGATGGCCTACGGCACAAAAAATTTTCGGCGACTGAGCTTACGCAAGCACACTTGGATACTATCGCAACCCGAAACCCAACGCTGAATGCCTACATCACCCTTAATGCCGAAGGTGCTTTGGCTGCGGCTAATGCTGCTGATACAACACCCGGCGATGGCAAGCTGCTGCACGGCATCCCATTGGGTATTAAAGATTTATTCTGCACCAAAGGCTTGCGCTCTACGGCAGCCTCAAAAATGCTGGAAAATTTTATTCCACCCTATGAATCACAGGTGACGCAAAACTTATTGGATCATGGCGCAATTTTTCTGGGCAAGCTCAACCTTGATGAATTTGCCATGGGTTCTGCGAATATCACCAGTGCTTACGGCGTGGTGAAAAGCCCTCTGAAAGGCAACAATGATAACGAACTCTGCCGCGTGCCTGGTGGCTCCAGCGGTGGTTCAGCAGCGGCACTGGCCGCACACCTGTGTCTTGGGGCTACCGGCACGGATACCGGTGGGTCGATTCGGCAACCAGCAGCGTTTTGTGGTGTGGTAGGCTTAAAACCCACTTATGGCCGCTGTTCGCGCTGGGGCATTGTGGCGTTTGCCTCCTCCCTGGATCAGGCGGGTCCCATGGCGCGCACGGTAGAAGACACGGCCATTCTGATGCAGGCCATGGCGGGTTATGATGCGAAGGACTCCACCAGCGTCAATGTGCCTGTGCCGGACTATCGCGCCACCCTGTCGCGAGGTGTGCGCGGCCTGAAGATTGGTATTCCCAAGGAATATCAGATGGATGGCATGGCGCCGGAAATCGTGGCCGCCTGGCAGCGTGGGGAACAGGTGCTGCGCGAGGCGGGTGCTGAAATCATCCCTGTATCCCTGCCGCACACGCAATACGCACTGGCCTGTTATTACATTATCGCCCCTGCTGAAGCCTCCAGCAACCTGGCACGCTATGACGGCGTACGCTATGGCCTGCGGGTGCCTGCCGACAATTTGAATGACATGTACAGCTTTACCCGCGCTGCCGGCTTTGGGGAAGAAGTGCAAAGCCGTATTCTGATTGGCACTTACATTCTATCGTCCGGCTACTATGATGCCTATTATAAAAAAGCCCAGCAGGTGCGGGCACTGATTGCCCGCGATTTTACGGAGGCTTTTCAAAAAGTCGATGTTCTGTTGACGCCTACCGCGCCCAGTGAAGCCTTTCGCTTAGGTGAAAAGCAGGATGACCCCATCACCATGTATTTGAATGACGTGTTTACTGTACCGGCTAGTCTGGCCGGTGTACCAGCGTTATCTGTGCCGTTTGGATTGTCCCCCAATGGTCTACCGCTGGGATTGCAGGTCATTGGCCGTGGCTTTGATGAACAGACGGTACTGGCGGTCGGTAAGGTGCTGGAGAGTACCAATGTCTGATGTGCAAGACCGTGATGATCCACGGCTGCACTTTCCGCCGCTCGTAGTGTTCATTACCTATAAAACACCGTTACCTACTCTTGATGATAACACCGTTTTTCTAAGAAACACCCTGGAACTGGGTAGAAGTTTTCACGACCAGGATGCGTACACCACCCGCGCCGGAAAATTTACACAACAGGGCTGGCAGCCGTTGTATGATATCTTGATAGCCGACCCGACACTGCCCGTGATTGCGATGGAATTAAACATCGCCCGTCAGATCATGCTGAAATACAATTTTCTGGCGATGGAACATGCAAACAACGATGATGTGCTCAGAGATGCCGTGGTTAAACACGCCCCAATGTGGATTTATAACCCGCCGAATGAACAGTTGAGTGGCTTGCACAAAGGGGAAGACTGGCCAGAAATCTTTCCATTGCCAACCATCATTAACCGTGAGCCCCGTTGAAGAGTGTCAGCAATGGGTTTTTATGACAAAAGCCTTTAAGCGGCCTCCGCCGCCATTTTCTTGGCTTTCTCAATAGCTTCTTCAATGCTGCCAACCATGTAAAAAGCTTGTTCCGGCAGGTGATCATAATCGCCGGCAACGATGCCCTGGAAGCCTTTAATCGTGTCTTCCAGTTTTACAAACTTACCTGGGGATCCGGTAAAGACTTCGGCCACGTGGAACGGCTGCGACAGGAAGCGTTGAATTTTACGCGCCCGTGCCACGGTCTGCTTGTCATCTTCGGACAGTTCATCCATCCCCAGAATGGCGATAATATCCTGCAGGGATTTATAGGTTTGCAGGATTTTCTGAACATCACGGGCAACCTGATAATGGGCTGCGCCCACCACATCAGCCGAGAGAATCCGAGATGTGGAATCCAACGGATCCACGGCCGGATAAATGCCCTGTTCCGCAATAGAACGGTTCAAGACGGTGGTAGCATCCAGGTGTGCAAACGATGCCGCTGGGGCTGGGTCAGTCAAGTCGTCGGCTGGAACATAAATCGCCTGTACCGAGGTAATAGAGCCTTTATTGGTAGAGGTAATCCGCTCCTGCAGCGCACCCATTTCATTGGCGAGGGTTGGTTGATAGCCCACGGCAGATGGAATCCGTCCCAGCAGCGCCGATACTTCCGAGCCCGCCTGGGTGAAACGGAAAATGTTATCGACGAAGAACAGAACATCCTGTCCTTCTTCATCACGGAAATATTCTGCCATGGTAAGACCGGTCAAAGCCACCCGCGCCCGTGCGCCTGGTGGTTCGTTCATCTGGCCATACACAAGCGCAGCTTTGGAATCATCCGAATCCAGCTTGATCACGCCGGAATCCATCATTTCGTGATAGAGGTCATTCCCTTCACGGGTACGCTCCCCCACACCGGCAAATACGGAAAAACCACCATGGGCTTTGGCGATATTATTAATCAATTCCATAATCAACACGGTTTTGCCCACACCGGCACCCCCGAACAGACCAATTTTACCACCTTTGGAATAAGGTGCCAGCAAATCTACGACTTTAATACCAGTGACCAGAATCTGGGTTTCTGTGGATTGATCCACCAATAACGGTGCATCCTTGTGAATCACATCGGTACGATCCGATTTTACCGGCCCACGCTCATCAATCGGTTCGCCAATGACGTTGAGAATACGTCCCAGTACGCCACGCCCCACGGGCACGGTAATCGGTGCACCGGTGTCTTTCACCTCCTGGCCGCGCACCAGGCCGTCAGTGGCATCCATGGCAATAGTACGGACACAGTTATCGCCCAGATGTGACGCCACTTCCAGTACCAGGCGACGGCCTTCATTTTCCGTCTCCAGCGCGTTCAAGATGGCTGGCATCTGGCCAGGGAAATGCACATCGACAACTGCGCCGATGATTTGGGTGATAGTGCCTGACTGACTCATAGCCTTAATCCTCAATTAACGTCCAAAAATTCAAAAGTAGTTTATAATATGCAGCGTTTAGGCGTCACAACGCCTCCGCACCACTGATAATCTCGATCAGTTCCTTGGTAATATACGCTTGGCGGGTACGGTTATAGTTCAAGGTCAAACCCTTGATCATATCACCGGCGTTACGGGTGGCGTTATCCATAGCGGTCATCCGCGCCCCCTGCTCACTGGCTGCACTTTCCAACAAGGCCGTATACAGCTTGACCAGCAGGTTTTTCGGCAGTAATTCTTCGATAAGCGCTGCTTCATCCGGTTCGTAAATGTAAGGAGTGGTAACAGCGGCATTATCGTTGGCTGGCAGTGCCACGGGGATCAGCTGTTCGGTAGTGACAACCTGAGAAATCACCGAACGAAATTCGTTGTAAATCACTGAACAGATATCAAACGCGCCAGCAGCAAACATTTCGGTAATGGTGTCGGAGATCTTCTGCGCATCTGCATAACTGAGCCGTGGCTTACCCAGATCACCTATAGTTTTGACGATGTGTTTACCGCAGTCTTTTTTCAGGCCGTCACGCCCCTTACGACCCACACAGAGAATTTTAACGGTTCTACCGGCGGCCTCCAGGCGTAATACCGCCCGACGGGCTTCACGCACCACGCTGCTGTTAAACGCCCCACACAAGCCACGGTCTGAGGTGATAACAACCAGCAAATGGATATTATCGTTACCTGTGCCCTTCAGTAACGGTGATGATAGCGATTGTGGATCCACTGTTGCCGACAGGTTTTGCAGCATTGCACCCATGCGTTCAGCATAGGGGCGGCCATTCTCGGCCTGCTCCTGGGCACGACGCAGTTTGGCAGCGGCTACCATTTTCATGGCCGCGGTAATTTTGCGGGTGGACTTGACGCTGTTAATGCGGACGCGAAGTTCTTTTAAGCTGGGCATTAGGCGTTAAAGCCCTTCTTAAAGGCATCAATCACATCGCGCAGGTTTTTTTCCGTATCGCCACTGACCGTTTTTTCCTTGCGTATCACAGCCAGTAAATCACTCTGGCTGCTGCGCAGATGATTCAGGAATTCTGACTCAAATTTCGTAATCGCCTTGGTAGAAATATCATCAAGATAACCCTTCACCCCGGCAAAGATCACGGCAACCTGTTCTTCCACAGCGAGCGGGGAGAATTGCGGCTGTTTCAGCAGTTCTGTGAGGCGCGCCCCACGTTCCAGCAGTTTCTGCGTTGCCGCATCCAGATCGGATGCAAACTGGGCAAACGCTTCCATTTCGCGGTATTGTGCCAATTCCAGTTTAATCGTACCAGCCACCTGTTTCATGGCTTTGATCTGGGCGGCAGAACCTACGCGGCTTACCGACAGACCAACGTTAATGGCGGGACGCACGCCCCTATAAAACAGACCAGTTTCCAGGAAGATCTGCCCATCGGTAATGGAAATCACGTTGGTGGGAATATAGGCGGAAACGTCACCAGCCTGAGTTTCAATGATCGGCAGCGCCGTTAATGAACCGCCACCCTCGGCATCGCTCATCTTCGCCGCCCGCTCCAGCAGACGGGAATGGATGTAGAAGACATCGCCAGGATACGCTTCACGTCCAGGTGGACGGCGTAGTAACAGCGACATCTGGCGATACGCCACGGCTTGCTTAGAAAGGTCATCATAGACTATAACGGCATGCATGCCATTATCACGGAAGTATTCACCCATGGCACAACCGGCATAGGGCGCCAGGAATTGCAGCGGGGCAGGATCACTGGCGGTTGCCGCTACGACAATACTGTACTCCAACGCGCCTTGCTCTTCCAGGGTCTTGACAATCTGCGCCACAGTAGAGCGTTTCTGACCAATGGCCACGTAGATACAGAACAATTTTCCCTTGTCGTCAGCTGCATTCTTGTTGGGAATGCGCTGATTGAGAATTGCATCCAGGGCAACGGTGGTTTTGCCGGTCTGACGATCGCCAATGATCAATTCGCGCTGACCACGGCCAATAGGTACCAGGGCATCAATGGACTTAATACCGGTCTGCACGGGTTCACTTACAGACTGGCGGGCAATAATACCAGGGGCTTTGACTTCCAGACGCGCCTGCTGCACATCTTTGAGAGGGCCTTTACCGTCAATGGGGTTGCCCATGGCATCTACCACACGGCCTAACATCCCTTTTCCGACGGGTACGCTCATGATCTCACCGGTGCGGCGCACGCGGTCGCCTTCTTTGACCAGGCGACTATCACCGAAAATCACGATCCCAACGTTGTCGACTTCCAGGTTGAGCGCAAGCCCTTTAATGCCGTTATCAAACTCCAGCGTTTCACCAGCCTGCACATTATCCAGACCATGTACGCGGGCGATCCCATCCCCAACGGCCAGCACGGTGCCAACTTCACTGACATCTGTGCTGATGTTGAAAGCAGCCAGTTGTTCCTGCAGGACTTTTGAGATTTCAGCAGCGCGGAGTTCCATACGTATACCTTCTATAATCTAAAATGCAGCAGCAGATCATGCCGCCAGTAAATGCCGTTCCAGTTTGCGTAGCTGTGTTTTGATACTGGCATCGTACAGCACAGAACCAACCTGCACGGTCAAGCCGCCCAGCAAATCCGGCTGCACTTCTAGCGACAAATCCACCGTGCTGCCAAGTTTTTTTTCCAGATTTGCGCGCAGCGTCTGAGTCTCCGAATCATTTAAGGCCATCGGC
>JANMDF010000149.1:0-4863 GCA_031376145.1 Alphaproteobacteria bacterium | reverse complement strand
GGAAGCCATGAAAGCCGGTCGCCATGAAAAACACCGATGGATAAATACCATCCGTAAAGGCGAATGCCGCGTGGCTGTATTCATAAGCCTGCAGACACAGGAAAAAAGCACCCAGTGCCACTGTCCAGCCCAGCCCCTGTTTCAACCCTTCACGATCCCCATGAATCAATGCGTGGTGCGCCCACGTTACCGTTGTTCCAGATAGCAGTAAAATCAACGTATTGAGAAATGGAAGGCCGAAGGGGCTGAATGTTTCAATGCCTTTGGGTGGCCAGACGCCGCCCTTTGGAAACAGGCTGGCATCAAAAAATGCCCAGAAAAAAGCAACGAAAAACATCACTTCGGAGATAATGAATAACACAACCCCAAAACGGAGGCCGTGACGCACTACGGGATTATGTATGTCTTTCTGCTTGGACTCCCGCACCACCTGCCGCCACCATGCGTACATGGTGTACAGCACTAATGCCAGACCAACATACAACAGTATCTGTGACTTGTAATGCATCGCTACAACGCCACCCATGGCGAGTGTTCCGGCTGATAACGCGCCCATTAACGGCCAGGGTGATGGATCAACAAGATGATACGGATGGTTTTTGTGGTCAGCCATGGAGCACCCCGGTTATAAATTGCTGCCTCTAGCTAGCAGAATAAACCTGAAAATCAATGCCAGAAAACATACGCCGGCGTTAAATTTAGGGTGTTTGTGTCTTACCAGGCACCGGTTGCGGCGCAAGGCTGCTTAAGGCTGTTGCCTTCTTGGCCTCAAAAAACGTGTATGATAGTTCAATTTTTGTCACTTCCTGCACATAGGGATCATCAAGAATCGCCGGATCAATAAAAAAACTGACCGGCATTTTCATTTTCTGCCCGGGCTGTAGCGTCTGACGGGTAAAGCAGAAGCATTCAATTTTTTTGAAATATTTAGCAACCTTTAGCGGCAGAACGTTAAACGTCGCGGTTCCCGTCACTGCCTGATTGCCTAAATTTTCAGCATCATAAAACGCCAGAAACCGATCCCCGGCTTTGGCCTGCAGGCTGTGCTGTTCCGGCTTGAATGCCCAGGGCAGGGCAGGGCTTACATCCGCATTAAAAGCAACGGTAAATGTTTTCGTGCCTACTGCACCCGGGGCTTTTTCGGCAACACCGGGTGTACCGTCGAAACCAGTTATCTGGCAGAACATACGATACAGCGGTACTGCCGCGTAAGCAGCCGCAGTCATGAAGACCACAAGACCGACAAGGTAAACTGCAGTGCGTTTTGTTGACATGCGCTAAAAATCCGTTGAAAATCCAAGTGTCATTCCTTCGCTGCTCTCAGGATAGGCTCTGCGCGTAGCGAAGGATGACAATCTTTTTTAGCATAGCTTCCACGAACTGCAAAGCCCTTGCATCTCACAAAAATCCATCATACATAGCCGCTATGCTGCTTACTGCCCTGAAATCAAAGATTCATCGTGCCACCGTCACCAAGGCTGACCTGCATTATGAAGGCTCCATCAGTATTGATGCGGCCTTGTGCAGACTCGCCGATATGCACGCTTTTGAACAGGTGGATGTGTACAACTGCACCAATGGCACCCGCTTTACAACGTATGTCATTATCGGTGGAGCAGGGGAGATCTGTGTGAACGGTGCCGCTGCCAGACTGGTACAACCGGGCGATGAAGTGATTATTGCCTGTTATGGACAACTCAACCGCGCTGAACTGTTAAAGCATCAGCCGATTGTTGTGCTGGTAGATAGCCAGAATACGCCTGTTGAAAAATAGGTACATGCATGGGTTACGGCCATCATAAAAAGAATGCTGTAAAACCCCAGCAGTTTGTCAACAGTGGTTTGCTACTCTACGGCTGGCATGCGGTTACAGCCGCGCTTGCCAATCCACAGCGCACCAAAACGATACTGTACGTTACCCCTGACATGCAGGCAAAACTAGGCGTTGTGCCGTGCCCTGTTGAGGTGCTGGACAAGCATGTTTTAAGCCGCCTGTTGCCGCCCAATGCGGTGCATCAGGGTATTGCACTGCGTACCGAACCATTACAGCAACCCTATCTTGAAAACGTCATGGGTAGTGGTACAGGGCGGCAGTGTCTGATTATGCTCGATCAGGTGACGGATCCACATAATGTGGGGGCGATTTTGCGCTCTGCTGCAGCATTTTCCGCGCAGGGCGTGATTGTACAAAATCGTCATGCGCCGGAGGAATCAGGGTTACTCGCCAAAACCGCCAGCGGTGCCCTGGAACGTCTGCCATATATGAGTGTTACGAATCTGGCACGCAGCTTACGGGAATTACAGGAGGCAGGGTACTGGTGTATTGGCTTTGACAGTGCTGCAACCAGTACGCTTACACCTGCAGCAATACCGGATAAAGTCGTGCTGGTGTTTGGTGCAGAGGGCGAAGGCCTGCGCCGTCTGGTGCGTGAAACCTGTGATGCCTATGCGCGCCTCGATACCCATCCCGATTTTCCCAGCCTGAACGTGTCAAACGCAGTGGCCTGCGCTCTACAAGTGTCTAATCTGGCCAGTGCTGGCGGATAACCGCTGCAACACGATCCGCCGCCCGATACGGTGTATAGCTGCAGGGCGTCATGTCTCCATTGAATATCCGCACCATACCCTGCTCAATAAATGCCTGTTGAAACCGATGAAATACCGGTTTTTCGGTAAAGCGGTATACATACACAGGCTTGCCGGTGGCTGTTGCTTCCGACAGCATGGATACGGAATCTTCGGTAACAATCACCGCATCTGCCCAGGCGAGAATCCCCTGATAGGGATTCGGTGCTGTATCGCCAACCTGATAAAAGTAATTTCCCGGTCTGGTCAGTAACTGATACAGAATGGCCGTCTGTGCATCGCCAGTGCGGCGGCTGGTGCTGATCAGCAGACTACCCTGCACGGCACTTAACGCGCTGGCAAGACTCCGGGCATGGTCAATAGTAAAAGGTGCATGCTTTGAAGTGCCGCCAATCAGCACGCCGATGCGCGGTGCAGCAAGGGGTCTGAAGGTTTCGATAAACTGACTGTGCGCACTGGCCAGGCTTGCCGGGGTGATGCGGTGCGGCGCGCCCAATGTTTTGATAATATTTTGTTTCTCTGCTGGCGTGTCATGGCTCGGCAATACCAGCCAGTCAAACAGACTGCCAGGTAAATCCGCCCCCATGATCTGACAGACTTTTGCGCCCTTGCGCTTCAGATACAGTGCTGCCGGTGCCCCACGGCGACCGGCACTGATCACCAGATCAACCTGTGTCTGCTGCAGTGCCTGACAGGTATCGGGGTGATAGCCTGGCAACCCATACAGGCGCAGGATATTCGGGAGTTTTACCCAGCGCGTATAAGCAAGTTCCAGCGTACTATACGGCCAGCCCAGAGCCTCTGCCACACCCAGTGCCTGGGCGCGATTGCCAGCACGATCATCCAGCAATACCAGGACTTTAGGGGGATGTGACATTTTTCCTCATTGCAAAAAGCCCGTGCGCACAGTAGCATCCGCGAAAATTGATGGAGAACGCGATGCACCGCACCACCTGTACTGCTCTTGTTGCCTTTGTTCTTGCCATAGCCCCGGTTGTCGCGCAACCGGCAATCGCGCAAGCAACAGCTGCACCCGCCGTGGTGCAACAGCAGAAAATGTCCCTGACCTGGGAGGGGCTGGGAACCGATGGCACAATTCCACCCAGCCAGGCTTTCTGCGCGTATGATGATAGTGGTAAACTCGGCAATGGTGGCAATCAGAATCCGGCCATTCGCTGGCAGCATGCACCGGAAGGAACAAAGTCCTTTGCAGTTGTCATGCTCGACCCAGATGTGCCGCAGGACACGACAAAAGCCGGCAGAGAAGACTACACCATTCCCGAAAATGCCAAGCGTCAGAATTTTTATCACTGGGTCATGTTCAACATTCCCGCAACCGCGACTGAAATTGCCGCAGGTGCTGATAGCAATGCGGTGAAAATGGGTGGAAAGTCTTTTGGCAAAACCCCGTTGGGCATGCGGGCACGCAATGATTATGCCCGCTTTTTCCGTAAAAATCCAGGGCCGTGGGGTGGGTATGATGGTCCCTGTCCACCCTTTAATGATGCCCGCCTGCACCACTATACAATAACGGTGTATGCACTGGGTGTACCGGAATTGAAGATCCCTGGTGCTGCCACCGGCCACACGCTGCAGATCGCCATGCGCAACCATATTCTGGCCAGCGCGTCGGTGACGGGCACGTATACGCTCAACAAAACCCTGCTGCATGGCATTGCGATGCCGGATGCCAGTTCGAAAACAGGTAGTCAGTGATACGCATGCGCAGAATTCTCCTCATTATAAGTGCAGTGCTGCTAGCTTTCCTTGCCTGGTGGTTCTTGCCGGAGGCGGATAGTGAACGCATCGGCAAGGTCACCTCAAAAGTACGGTTTTTTTCGCCGAACGATTCTATCGTATTGAATGCCTTTAATGATCCCAAGGTTTCCGGGGTGACATGCTATCTGTCACGTGCCAAGACTGGTGGCTATCGTGGTGCGGTGGGTCTTTCTGAGGACAGTTCCGATGCCTCGATCTCCTGTACAAAAATTACCGAAAAAACGTCTGCAAACCTTGAAAAACTTGCTGACAGTGAGGAGGTCTTCAGTGTTAAGACATCCCCCATCTTCAAATCCATGCGCGTGGAACGCCTGGTTGATCGTAAACGCAACGTGGTGATTTACCTGGTCTACGCGGGTAAATGGATTGACGGCAGTCCCAAAAATTCCAACTTTGCGATTAAGGTTGATGTGGACACATCAACGGCGCGTTAGCCCCGGGGGGGGTATCCTCGCGAATGCGGGGACAGAGGTTCCTATAGGAACCTCTGCAAAAGGT
>JANMDF010000138.1:0-7895 GCA_031376145.1 Alphaproteobacteria bacterium | reverse complement strand
GCCCCGCATTATGTCATGACTCCCATTCTGTCCTCCTGTATGCACGGTGGCATGAACAAGGCGATGTAACCTCCCGATACCGTCAGTCTGGAAATTTTGCCAGTTCAACCGCAACGCGCAGCTCTATGTCAGCGATCAGGCCTTGCAGTGCTGGCGCAACGGCTGCAAACATGCCGGTTTTATTGTTGATCTGCGCCTGCAGTAACTCCAGACGCAGGCGACTCACCCCTCCTGTCAGCAAATCCAGCTGTAAATCTTTCAGCGTGTTCAGTAAATCGCTGCCATACTGAAACGCCTGTTTCTGCCCCCCCTCATCATCAGTATTCTGCAGCAGGATTGTTGCCCCGCTGACCGCACTGGTACTGTACACAGTGTCACTGGCTTCTGCTTCCTGAGCATCGCTCAACAAAGCAGTGAAATTTGCCGTATTTTTTTTAGCAGTACGTTGAGAACCAGCTGTGGAACCAGTGCCAAAAGGGCCATTTATTTTCATGCGTTTAACCTCTTCTTAACGTCGGCAGATTAGTATCACTAAGAATATGTTAATACCAGCCTGCAGAATACCACAGCAAAGTATAACATATATAGAGACAATGATTGTTGAGCATGAATATGCACCACGAAGAGCCTGTTATTGCCCGCGTGACCGCTGCCAATGGCGCCAGAATAACTGCTGTATTTAACGACAGTGTTCGCGACAGCATACAGGATATTCAGATTGGTATCCTGGTCAAAATGCCCACCCGCAACACCGTTGCTTTCGGTATTATTAACAGCATGACACTGGAAGATCATGGTGCTAACAGCAAAATGACTGCCCAGATTGATTTACTGGGTGAAATGGCGATCCCCACCAATGGGCATGCCACCAGCTTTGCACGCGGCATATCTGTATACCCGACATTACTGACCCCACTATATATGGCAACAAACAGTGATCTTGCGCATGTATTTGCCCGTCCAGACGAGGCATCACTCCGCATCGGCACACTGCACCAGGATGCTACCATTCCAGCCTACTTGCTGGCAGATCGGCTGATGGCCATGCATTTTGCGGTACTGGGAACAACCGGCACCGGTAAATCTTGTGCCTTAACCTTACTGCTGCATTCTATTTTGAACAGCTTGCCGCAAGGGCGAATTATTCTTCTGGATCCGCATAATGAGTATGCACCGGCGTTCACTGGGAAAGCAGAGCTTTTCGACGTTAATAATTTACCCTTGCCATACTGGTTATTTGACGGAGAAGAAATCTGCGGCATTTTTATTGACCCAAAATCTGATACCGCTGAACGTGAAGCCGGTCTGCTGCGTGATGCCATTGTCCATGCCAAAAACATCTATAACATGGATGTGATGGATGCGAATATCATCACCATTGACACACCCATCCCGTATCAACTGCGGGATGTGATGCATTATTTAAACGAGCGCAAGGGAGACCTGGAAAAACCGGATGGCACTGCACCCTATCTGCGTCTGCAGACCAGGTTAAATCAGCTGAAGAATGACCCACGGTATAAGTTTCTTTTCCCGGGATTGCGTGTTGAAGATACACTGGATCAAATCCTGTCACGCATTATGCGTCTGCCGGTAAATGGAAAACCCCTGAGCATTTTTGATCTTTCCGGTGTCCCCGCCGAAGTGGTCAGCGTGGTTGTCTCGGTTATTGCCAGACTGCTCTTTGATTTCGCGGTATGGAGCGGCGGCATTGGTAATGCCCCTGTATTACTAGTGTGTGAAGAAGCACATCGATATGTACCGCGTGATGAGGCAGCAGGCTTTGCGCAAACGCGCCGCTTACTGTCACGGATTGCGCAGGAAGGCCGTAAATATGGTATTGGCCTGGGTTTGGTAACCCAGCGCCCATCGCTTATCTCACAGACCATTCTGTCGCAATGCAATACGATGATGACATTACGCATCAGTAACGATGCCGATCAGGACATTATACGCCGTTCAGTCCATGAATCTGCCTTTGGTCTGACCGCGGCCTTACCCGCATTGAGAAGCCAGGAAGCGATTATTACCGGTGAAGCTGTAACGTTACCGATGCGCATTCGGTTCAGTGATCTGGCCAGTCATAAGAAGCCGCGCAGCGAAACCGTACCATTCTCAACCCATTGGGCACGGGATGACTGGACGCTGGAGAAGGTACAGTCTACGATTCATAACTGGCGACACAAGCAGCATAGTGGCAAAAAAGCGGAGGCGTCAAAAGCAGCAATTCAGCCCCTTTTTCCCTCAGTTGCACCAGTTTTTCCAACGCCCGAAGAGCCGCAGAATCTAGCCCAGAACCCGCCTGGCTATTACGGACAGTAAGCGCATCTTTTCAGGATCACGCGCATCTGCCGGTGTGACAATCGCTGTATCCAAGCCGTGGCGGATAGTATGTTGCGCCGACACTGGAATAGCAGCCAGCGCAGATAATGTGTTCTGTATCAGGCGTTTGGCATTGGCAACGTTACCACCCATAACTTGAAGAACACTCTCAACGGTTACATGATCATGGCCAGGGTGCCAGCAGTCAAAATCCGTAACCATGGCAACAGTGGCGTAAGGCAGCTCCGCTTCCCGTGCCAGCTTGGCCTCCGGCATATTCGTCATGCCAATCACGTCACATCCCCATTGCCGGTATAGGTTAGACTCCGCCAGGGTTGAGAATTGAGGCCCCTCCATCACCAGGTAGGTTCCTGTTGCTGACGCCGGAATATTGAGATCCTGGCATCCCTTGTAGAGGACTGCGCCTAAGGCACTGCAAGTCGGATGCGCCATGGAAACATGCGCAATACAACCCGCTCCAAAAAAACTTTTCTGCCGTTGAATGGTTCGGTCAATAAACTGGTCAACGATGACGAACGTGCCTGGCGGCAAGTCTTCGCGCAGCGATCCAACGGCACTGAGGGAGATAATATCCGTTGCGCCTGCAGCCTTCAGGACTTCTATGTTAGCACGATAATTAATCTCTGTCGGGCTGAAGCGATGACCACGACCATGTCGCGGCAGAAAAATCACATCAACGCCACCCAGCGTGCCAAACAAAAGCGCATCAGAGGCTTCGCCGAAATGCGAGGGCACTCGCTCCCATTTTGGATTCTGTAATCCCTCAATGTCGTACAGACCACTACCCCCGATAAAGGCAATCACACGCTTTGTCATTCCATATACCCCAATGCCTGTTCCAGTGCGCCGCACAGAATCTGTCCAATTGTAATATGCATTTCCTGAATACGTGCGGTTGTTTTGCTCGGCACAATAAGTAGCGGCTCTGCAACACCGGGCAATTTCCCACCAGTACCGCCGGCAAATGCAGCAGCAACCGCGCCAATCTGCCTGGCTGTTGCAAGACCCTTCAGAACATTCGGACTGTTACCCGATGTACTGATGCCTATAACCACGTCTTCTGGCTTGCAGAGTGCCTCCAACTGCCTGGAAAACAGGTATTCAAAGCTATAGTCATTGCCAATCGCCGTCAGTGCTGATGTATCTGTTGTCAAGGCCAGCGCCGCAATCGGGCGACGATTCCTGCTGTACCGTACGGTTAATTCTGTTGCGAGATGCTGAGCATCTGCGGCACTGCCCCCATTACCAAATAGAATAATCTTACCACCCTGCTGAATGCATTTTATACATACCGCAAGCAACGCCTGGAACGGTGCTGCAATTGCCACCATGGTCTGCGCAGCAACCACCTGATGCTCGTCAAATTCCTGCTGAAGATATGTATGACTGTTAAATCCCATGGCGGCACTATGCGCCTGTAACACGGGTTGTCAAGATGATGGTGTGCAGCATTTATGTGGTGGTGAACAGTGCAGCAATCTGCTCATTGCTTAATTTGCCGGGCACTACCGTGACAGGAACGCGCAGGTTTCCGGCTGAACTCCCCGCCAGCATACTGACCAGAGGGCCTGGATTATTATACTCTTCCGCTGCTGCCAGCACCAGGTGTTTAATACCAGGCTCTGTGTCGAGCAGTACAGGGATGAGGCTGGCAGCCTTGCCTTCCTGAATAAATTGTCCAGGCTTCCTGCCACACAATTCTTCAAGAAGAATCGACCATTTACTGAGAATAACCTCTGCCTCCTGTTGTTTTTCCTGGCGCATTAATTCTTCAACAGATTGCCAGTGCTGAACATCGACAGGCTCAAGCGCAAACAGTAACGCGACATCACGCCCCTGCTGCCTGGCCAGTAATCCCGCATACCGTATAGCCGCACGCAGCTCCGGAGACTCATCAACAACACATAAAATCGTCATGATTATACCTTACGAAAGAACACAGCAGCGAGCCAGCCTGCCAATACAGCCGTCAGGATGGCTCCCAATGCATACAGCCACGGCCACTTGTGCGCGACATAGAAAATTTCAGCACCGATACCATCTTTACTGATCTGCAGGGGTATGGATTGTGCACTAATGACATCATTATTACGAATCAGGTAAACATTGACCATATACTGGCCGGTTGGCACGGTAACGGGGAAGGAAACACCCAGCCGGAACAAGCGCCCCAAAAGACTGATAGTGCCAAACGACTCCTGAAATAAGCCAGCTTGTTTTTTCTGCCGAATCAGTGCCTGGCGGAAATCATCAACATTTGCATATTTCACCTTGGCAGCAGGCAGTGGCAGGGTGTCCACACCGATGAACTGCCGCTGCCGCACGGTATCCGCCACAGCAGAAGTCAGTGGCAGGGCGGTATGTACGGCATAGAATGAGGGAACTTTCTCGAAACGAACATTGGGAACGTTGACCCACACAGCACCGGCAAGTTCTTTGCGCCGAACAACAACCTGCTGTTCGGGGCCAAAAATCGTCACAACCAGATTGTCTGTTGGCAGTAATCCGGCATCCAGGGTGCCAAACAGCACCAGGGATTCGCCCTTAAAGTCAGTTTTGATGGAAATAATATGCGACGACAGATCTGCAAGCAGTTCCTGCGCCGCCACAGGTTTTGCCAGCAGTAATATTAGCAACAACCATACCCGTATCATGGAGTGACAATCTCCATGCTGTAGGGGTCTGCAGGCGTAGCGACAAGCGTATAAAGCATACGAAGGCTGACCGCTAGCGCCAGGGCAGCAAGGATAATCCGTGCTGTTTCCCCTTTGAGTTTATGGCTGTACCTACCCCCGAATTGTGCCCCGATAACACTGCCTGCAAGCAGAAACAACGCCAGCAGAAAATCAACACTCTGATGCTGTATGGCCTGTAACCAGGTCACCATCGCGGCAATAAAAATCACCTGAAATAAAGACGTGCCGGCCACCAGGCTGACCGGCATGCCGATAATATAGATCATAGCCGGAATAATCAGAAAGCTGCCACCAATACCCATAATAGAGGCCAGGATACCAACCATGCCGCCAACCAGCAGCGGCAAAAAGATACTGACATACAACTTGGATTTAGGGAACCGCACTTTCAGCGGCAGACGACGCTGTAACCAGGTATGGCTGCGCCGCGCTGCAACAGCCGGAGTAAGGCCACGTCGCTGACGGTATATTTTGCTCAGGCTTTCCTGCAGCATGAATAGACCTATCAAACCCAGCAAAAACACATAACACATGCCAATCACCAGATCGATCTGACCGTGACTATCCAGTTTTGCAAACAGACGCATGCCAAAATAAGACCCCAGCAACCCCCCGGCAACCAGACATCCCCCCATCTGCACATCCACATTACGTCGTCGCCAGTGGGCGATCACGCCGGAAACAGAAGCCCCAATAAGCTGATTGGCCTGGGTCGCAACAGCTACAGCCGGTGGCACACCACTGAAGATCAGCAGTGGTGTCAGTAGAAAACCACCGCCAACGCCAAAAATGCCCGAGATAAACCCTATGCTGCCGCCCAGCAGCAGAATCCAGAAGACGTTCATCGACATCTCAGCAATGGGAAAATATATCTCCATAGCCATTCCCTAGACCGGTGCAGTGTAATGTCAAGTTGGCTTCAACAAAGTGTTAACCATTCATTCAGCATTGTGATATAATATTCATGAAAGTATATATATAAAGCAGTGAGGTAGCCGTCATCCACGTTAAGGAGGGTCTACCATGGACATGCAGTTTATACGGCAGTTAAACGATTACCGCCTGACAACGGCAGAGATCATTTATCACCTGCCGGATTATCCGGATTTGCTGCAAAGTTTTGTCTGGCAGGATCTGGACATTGCCCCAAAATTCCCACACCTGAGCCATTTTCTACAGTTCTGGGAGAACAATATTGAAGGCCGCCTGCATTCTGTAAAAGTGGCACATGCTGGCATTATCTCCCCCGCAGAATTCCGGTTGACTGCAGCAGAATTCAGCCTGCACTGAGGTTCCTATAAAATGCCTCAAAAAGACGGCAGCAACCGCTGCAGATAATTCCGCTCCACATCCTGCAGCTGTGGATCGTTAAGCTTTTCCCGGATTTCCTCAACAATCCTCTGCAAGGTATTTGCATCAAACGTTGTTGGCACACCGAGGCGTTCCATCCACGGATCTGCCGTCCCACCAGCACCAAGGCGTGCACGAGAACCACCCAGTGACAAAGACAACTGCTGCTGCACCTGCTGCTGCATGTCTTGCGTTCCCTGCTGCAATGCCGTTAAAGCCTGTTGCTGTTCCGGCATGGCTGCGCCAGGGTTGCCTGCATGTAATG
This sequence comes from Alphaproteobacteria bacterium, assembly GCA_031376145.1. Classification (GTDB taxonomy): domain Bacteria; phylum Pseudomonadota; class Alphaproteobacteria; order JAJTHO01; family CANGXP01; genus JANMDF01. Next base: position 1,241 of record JANMDF010000138.1, on the reverse strand, counting down.
CCTGCTTTGCCTGCTGCATGTGTTTTGCTGCATCCTGCAGTGTTTCAGGCGACTGCACTCCCGCTTTTTTAATCTGCGCCATGATATCCATCAGTGCCTGGTGCAGCTTATCCTGCCGCATCGCCAGTGCCTTGCTGTCTTTCTTACTGCTGACCTGGGTATCTTCTAGCAGTTGCTGCTGCTGTGGAATTAACCCCTGCAGCTGCTGCAGTGCCTGCATCACTTGTTGCAACGCCTGTGCCTGCTTGCCCGAATAGTCGGCATTCTCCAGCATTTCCTGCAGTTTTGCAAGTGCCTGCCGTGCCAGATCCCCTTGCCCGCTTTGTGCCAGTCTCGCCAGCTGCTGAAGCAGGTCGGCAAGTCCCAGACTCTTGGAAGCATTCCCCGCTGTTGATGGCTGTTGTTGCTGTCCACGCTGTATCTGTCTGGCAAAGGCATCAAGTGCTTCCTGTAAGGCTTTAAACGCTGCTGCAATCTCTTCCGGGGTGGCATTTTTATTCTGCAGAATCTGTTGCAGTTTCGCAAAAGCCATTCGCATATCCTGTGTCGGCGTTGCCTGCTGCGTTCCATCCAGCAGGATGGCTGCCTGCCACATAAGCTCGGCGATATCCTGAAGCTCCCCCTGTTTTTCAATGTCTGTTGTCAAGCGGAACCCAACACTGTTGAGCAGGAGATACGCAACCAGTTGTTTACCGAATCGGGTGGTATCGCGCAGCAGATAATGTACCGCCAGACCAACGTCCAATGGAGATCGGGTATTGCTCAACAACTCATGACACAGCACAGCAATTTCCTGTGCCAGGGGATGCTGAAAAACCCGCATGGGCAGACGCATGCTGACAGATGGACTGCCAGTATGCTGACCTTTACGATCGGTTGCAATCATGCGTAAATCGACGATCTGGCCGGACAATGAACTGTCTGTCAGATCAAGATACTGAATATCTGCTGCCCCTTTCTGAAGCCCGGTGGCTTCCATCAGGATTCGTTCCTGCACCCGCAACGGCTGGTCTACAGGGCTAATAAGCAGTTTTACAGCCTTTAGACCCAGGTCATCCCGCGCTTGATAGCGGACAGCAACAGCATTATTACTGGTCAGCTGTGGCTTTTTTTCCCAGCGAATTTCAGGTGGCATGTCTTCCAGAATCTTAATACGCCAACTGGCCAGCGTGAGAATCCCCAGGTGCAGGCTGTATATGCCTGTTGTTGTCAGAGATTTCACAACGGCCTGATCCGTTGGC
>JANMDF010000107.1:0-3490 GCA_031376145.1 Alphaproteobacteria bacterium | reverse complement strand
AAACACTTCGCATTGCAACCCCAACAGCGCACACGCTGTTGCCGCAGCAACCCCGTGCTGCCCTGCACCGGTTTCAGCAATAATACGCGTCTTGCCCATACGTTTCGCAAGCAACGCCTGGCCTAAGCAGTTATTAATCTTATGCGCACCGGTATGATTCAGTTCATCGCGCTTGAGGTAAATCTTTGCTCCGCCATACAGTTGCGTCAACTTTTCGGCAAAATACAGCGGACTGGGGCGGCCAATATAGTGCTTGGCGTAATGATCAAACTGCTGCCAGAACGCCGCGTCATCGCGCAACTGTGTATAATGCGCTGTCACCTCCTGCAGCAGCGGCATGAGCGTTTCGGCAACATACTGGCCACCAAAGGTGCCAAAATGGGCGAGCAAGGGTTGAGACATGCCCTGTTTCTAGGCGGTCAGGCGGGTTTCTGCAAGTGTTTAACGTGCGTTACAAAATCCGCAATCATCCCCGCATCCTTCACCCCGCGCTGGCTTTCCACGCCGGAGGATACATCGATACCATCAGGATTACTGATACTTAACGCCGTGCAAATATTATGCATATTAAGCCCACCGGCCAGCAGCCAGGGGGTGCCTGGACGCCAGCCAGCCAGCATCTGCCAGTCTATCGTTGCGTTATTACCGCCGGGTAGACCCCCTGCCACCTGGGCATCAATCAGCAGCCAGTCGGCAATACCAAGATAAGGCTTTGTTTTCTCTAGGTCTGCGAATGTCGCCACCCCTATGGCTTTGATGACCGGCAGGCCGTACTGCTGTTTAACTGTTGTAACCTGCTCCGGTGTCTCATGGCCGTGCAGCTGCAGCATATCCGGCTTTACCTGATTGATGATATCATCCAGCAGGATTGGTGATGCATCCACGGTCAACGCCACCACCTTTGCCTGTTTCGGGCGATAGTCCGCCAGCAGTGCCACCGCATCCTGAACGCTGATATTCCTTGGGGATGGGGGGTAAAACACCAGCCCAACCATGTCGGCACCGGCAGTGTCGGCAGCTTTCAAGGTTTCAGTAGTCGTCAGGCCGCAGATTTTAAGGTGCATTATGAATATTTTTAACCCTGGATTCAGATTACATGGGATTATGTTGCCATATTACCACTATGGTAATGTGCATTATTGCATATTGTAATATCCATGCTGGATATTATCCCAATTTAGAATATATCTCTAAAAGAGAAATGACCAAGCTGGTCAGATTTGGTGTCCGTGCTCTAAAGACTGCCCGCTGAATGTTGTAGCATTCAGCATCCAACTAGTGCCAATTATGGAAGGTGACTAGGATTTTGACAGCGATTCCACTGGTTTTGATCTACCAGCTTCGTTTAGAAAGCACGAACGATTAAGATTTATTAAAAATCTGTAAATTGTCCAGATAATGCGCTGCAATACACGCCTTTATCTTAAAATTCATGATGGTAGTTGTAAATTTGTGACAGCATCCACTGCCGCCGCCCGCGGATCAGCCGCCTGGGTAATCGGTCTGCCAATCACCAGATAATCCGCACCGGCAGCGACAGCATCTTGTGGCGTAAGCACCCGCTGTTGATCGCCATGATCACTGCCAGTTGGCCGAATCCCGGGCACTACCCGCTTCAATCCAGGATACACATCACGCAACATGCTCGCTTCAAGACCAGAACAGACCACGCCATAGAGTCCAGCGGTGTGTGCCAATCCGGCAAGCCTCTTCACAACAGCCTGGCTGTCATCCTGCCAGCCAATATCTGATAAATCCGCTTCACGAAGGCTGGTCAGCACCGTAACCCCCAGCAGCTTTAAATCACCCTCAACCGCATCCTGTGCTGCCTGCAGCATGGCAAGACCACCACTGGTATGCACCGTGACATAGCCAACGCTGAGGCCGCGCAACACCCGTAGGGTTGCCGCCACCGTATGCGGGATGTCATGCAGTTTCAGATCAAGGAAAATTGGACGTTCAGTCACAGCCTGCACCGCCCGCACGCCATCTGCCCCACACGCCGTAAAAAACTCCAGCCCCAGCTTCAGGGATACACCTGTGCCATACAGGCTTTTGGCCAGCATCAGGGCTTTCGGGAGGTCTGGCGTATCAATGGCGCAAAAGATGGTGGTCATGAACGCTTGTTCACTGACCAGCCTGCAGCAACCGGCTTTTTTCCGCCTTTGATAATACCGGTTCCTTATCAGCAGGGACTGTTTTCTTTGGCTTGCGGCGCACCAGAAGGCCATCCGCCCGACCCCAGCAATACCCAAGTGCCAGCATCAGCAGAATCGGCACAAAGGCTTTGGTTTGCAGATAGTATGGCAACGGCCAGAAATACAAATCCAGGCTGCGATGATTGCTCACCACGAGATTAACAACAACTATCGCCAACAGCAGGCGAATCAGCAGCCGGATCGGCCTCATGCGCTTTTGCGTTTACCGGCATTCACCGGCTTCTCGTTCAGGCGTTCGCGCAACTGCTTGCCCGCTTTGAAAAAGGGAACATGCTTCGTTTCAACTTTTACCGCAACACCGGTACGCGGGTTGCGCCCCTGGCGCGGTTCACGCTTGCGCACCGAAAAAGCACCAAAGCCACGCAATTCAACGCGATTACCCACACACAGTGCCTGCACGATACTATCCAGAATGGTATCCACCACATTTTCCAGATCTTTTTGCAACAGGTGCGGATGGTTAGCCGCCAATTTCAGAACCAGTTCAGAACGTGTCATATGAAAAACTCCTTACAGCAAATTTTTTATTCTTCTTCAGCAGCAGCGCGCTTGATAACCGGCCCCAGGATATCGCCAAGGCTAGCACCACTGTCAGTGGAACCGAATTCCGCCATCACCCGCTTTTCTTCATCAAGTTCGCGGGCTTTAATCGACAAGGTTACCTTGCGGGTCGCTTTATCAACCGTCAGAATCAGTGCATCGACTTTTTCACCAACGGCAAAGCGATCGGGGCGTTGTTCGCTGCGATCCCGTGAGAGATCTGCACGACGAATAAAGGCAACAACACTGTCATCGCCACCAACGTACACCTCGATACCGTTTTCCTGAACCTTGGAAACCGTGCAGGTAATTGGCTGATTTTTCTTGGCTTTGCCCAGCAGACGGGTAAAGGGATCTTCCTGCAGTTGTTTAACACCAAGCAGTACGCGGTTACGCTCTGGATCAATATCTGTCACCACCGCCTTGATCATCTGACCCACGGTGTATTCCTTGAGCAGATCCTTGTTGCTACCCTCACCCCAGGCCAGATCAGCGGCACTGATATGCCCCTCAACCTCACCATCAATATCCAGTACAATACCACTGGCTGTAACACTTTTAACAGGGGCTTCCACAATACTGTCAACTGGGTGTTGTTCCGCAAATGCGGCAAACGGGTTTGGCTGTGTCTGCTTCAGTCCAAGGCTGATACGGCGTTTGTCCATATCAACTTCCAGAACCATAACTTCAACCTGCTGGCTGGTGGACAACAGCTTGGCAGGGTCGCTGTT
>JANMDF010000033.1:0-16786 GCA_031376145.1 Alphaproteobacteria bacterium | reverse complement strand
CGGATTGCTGGCAATAATATTGGCCAGTAAAAGCAATTGCCTGGCTTGCAGGGCTTTTTCGTGTTGTTCAAGTGCCTGAGGAATTAAAATCGTACGCGTTTTGCGCGCCAGATCAGTAAGGTCTTTTAGATCCAGTGATATCAACCCTGAAATCGTACTGACAAACAGAAACACCAATAGCGTCAGTACATACGACAGGGTACGCAGGCTGAGGATCGGGATCTTATTTTCCGTGGCAGTAACAGGCATATTGTTTGCTTTTTGTGATAGATGTCACAATAGAGCAATACTGTTAAATTAAAAACATTTTTTATCCGAAGAGTTGCAGGGGGCAGGAATTGCGCAAAAAACGATGTTACCGTTTATAGGTGTGCTGCATCACGTCTTGGAACGATAATTACAAATTACTGCTTGCCAATATGGCTGTAATTCCATAAAGAAATTCAATCAGAAATATATTTTACAGGAATGGCATTATGGCAACAATTATTGGTGACAACACTGACCAAACGATTTTTGGTACAGATGTAAGTGATATTATCAATGCCCGCGAAGGTGATGACATCGTTTTTGGTAGTAACGGCGATGACCGTATTGACGGCAGTCTGGGCAATGATATCCTGTATGGCGAAGATGGTAACGATACCTTGCGTGGCAGCACCGGCAACGATCAACTTTTTGGCGGCATTGGTAATGATACACTGATTGGCGGCTCTGGCAAAGATACGTTCTTTTATACTGTTGGCGAAGGCCTGGATACCATTGTTGATTTCAATCAGGTGGAAGACAGCATTCAACTGCAAGGCGTCAGCGGCGCAGCACTGACTTTTGTAAACACCGCTGGTGGCGAACTGCTGGATGCTGGTTGGGGCAATGGCCTGCAGGTTAACGGCGTAGATGCCACAACCCTGTCAAACCTGATCAGCATCACCCTGAATGGCACCGATGCTAACAATACCCTGGTTGGCAGCAGCATTAAGGATGTGATCCATGCTGGTGCAGGTGACGATGTTGTCAATGCTCGTGAAGGCAATGATCTGGTGTTCGGTGAAGCTGGCAACGACCGTATTGACGGTGGTGTGGGCAATGACACCATTTATGGTGGCAACGATAACGATGTGCTCCGTGGCAGCCAGGGTAATGACACCCTGTTCGGTGATGCCGGTGACGACCAGTTGTTTGGCGGTGAAGGCAATGATACCTTGACTGGTGGCCTGGGTAACGACACGCTGCTGGGTGGTAGCGGTATTGATACCTTTGTCTATGCAACAGGTGACGGCTTTGACACGGTACTGGATTTTGCCAACAACAGTGATAAGCTGCAGTTCAATGTTGGTGCGCTATACAGCCTGGTAGACAACCTTACTGGCGTATTCGTCGATTTTGGTGCTGGTGCTGGCGTACAGGTTAATGGCATCAACGCCGCAAACCTGGCAGATGACATTGTTCTTGCCTAGTCTTTAACACCTGCATTTAAAAACCCGCCAGCTTACCCGGCGGGTTTTTTTTATGTCCATATATTGATACAACGGCTCTACAGAAGCCGTCCAATAAAACAATTCAAGCAAATTTTTTGGAATATTTTTTGCTCGGCACACATCTGCGTCTTTCCGGAAACTAGGCGAATCCAGGGCTTTGCCCTGGAACATGAGCCTGTTGTCCGGAATCCAGCAGGGCGATTTAAAAGTTGTTTCTTGACGGATGAGCATGTCATTGCGAGCCATGCCTTCAGCAGGCATAGCCTGCCAGGCGAGGCGTGGCAATCCAGACTTTTAAATCGCCCTGGGAATCCAGAACATTCTTGTTGGCAAGTTAAGTCTGGATGCCGGATACCTCTATGTTGCAACCAAATCATAGATTTGGGCAACATAGGGCTCCGGATGACAAGGGGCTTTTGCAGAGCTTCCTATAGAGCAGAACTATAAAAGTGATGCATGTCACAGACATAGCCCCCTGAAGTATGCTAGGAAATTCCTGATTATCAGGAGGATATTATGGCAGACGATACACAAGGTTCAGGGTTGGGTGTGTTTGGTGGGGTGACGTTGTTTGTATTGGGCGGTGCCACCATAATACTTGCCAACGGCATAAACCCATGGAAATTAATAGTGGATATATGCACGCCCACGCCTGCGAATATGCCCCCTGCAACTGTATACCCGGCACCAACACAGGAAGTGGTTCCGCCATCTGCCGCCCCGACACCGGTACCCGGACTACTGCCTTCTGCTGTACCAACTGCCATTCCTACCATTACGATTACAAGGCCTGCAACCACACCGGAGATACCGGAACAGATACCACAGATTGAAAAAGTGCCAGCTTCAGTAAAACCCACACAGCCTAAGCCTTCACCAGGCACAACAAATCCCCAGCAGCGTAAATCAACACCACCATTGATTCCGAATCAGCAAAGGGTTGATAGTATTCTGAAAAAATACACCGTGCCATTACCAACAACAGTTGCCAGACCTTCTGCCGTGCCAAGCACAAAACCCAGCCCGCGTACAGAACCACCCGCACAGACTTTCACACCACAACCACTATCAACCGCCCTGCCAACCCTGCAATCAGCACCATCTCTGCAGCCACCTGAAGCCAACACGTCAAACAATGGTGTTTTAGCGGTACCAACCGTGCCACCAGCAAGTACCTACGAGGGGGCTGACAGCACAAGCACTTTTACACCCCCAACAGGAATGCCAGGAATTAACGATGGGGGACGTTAAACCAGCCCTATACAACTCAACTGCCGTCCGTAATCTGTATCTCCCTGCAGTGTTGATCGACGAAAACTGAAGTATGCCTGTGGTTGACTTAGCGTATCCTGTTCCAGATCATCAATCTGCATCACACCGGTATTATACAGCCGAAAACGCACAAATCCGGCAAGATCAAACAGAAACTTGTTATGCTGTTCTGTATCCGCAAAAAAGGTTTGATAGGCGGCTGATGCCTGCATGAAGGTTTGATAAAAAACCGTATCCACTTCATACGACGGCTGGTGAATACAGGGGCCAATAGCGGCTTGTATTGACTGCGGATCCGCACCAAGCCGTATCATGGCAGTAATAGTTGCCTCCAGCACACCGGCAAGAGCCCCTTTCCAACCAGCATGCGCCGCCCCAATAACCCGCGCAACGGGATCAGCAAACAGCACCGGCGCGCAGTCTGCCGTCTGGATCCCCAGCATAATGCCTGGGATTCGGGTTACCAGGGCATCCGCGTGCGGGGCAGTAATGCTGTCAAAAATCTCGGTAACATCCACCACATCCGCACTGTGTACCTGTGTTACTGTTACCAGATGCTGTTCTGGCCAGCGCAACGCCTGCATGGCCAGCACACGATTCTGCTGAACATCGGCACGAGCATCCTGGCTTCCGAACCCGATATTCAGGCTGTCGTATGGCGAGAGGCTGACACCGCCAGCACGCCCAAAAAACCCATGCTGAATAACCCTGCTGTTTAAAATATGACTTTGAAGATACACGTCTGCACCTGCTGGTTATGGTTAAAAAAAAATTCATAACTCTGCTGCATACTGACGACAAGCAGACTTTTGGCGGCATTTGTATGGTGATGATGCTCAGCACATCATGCATTTTATGCAGATGCCACGATAAAGTTTTAGTTTTAAATACATATCTGATTTATAAGAAAAGAATGATACAGCAACCATCATACCAAGAGATATTTTTACAGGCACTGCAGGCGCATAAAAACCATGAACTGCATCTGGCGGAAGAAATGTACCGTCAGTTACTGCGTATCAATCCTGATGATGTCGGCAGTCTGGTCAATCTGGGTGTTATTCTTAAGGGTAAAGGCCTGCTGCCTGCTGCACATGCCTGTTATGCCCGGGCTTATGCACTGCAACCCAATGCTCCAGCGGCCATCAGTAATCTTGCCAATACGTATATGCTGCAGGGGAAATTTCAAGAAGCTCTGGAATGGCAGGAAAAATTATTACAAACCAAACAGCATACCGCCGAAGTTTACTATAACCGGGGATTGATTTTTCGCTGCCTGGGACGCCTTTCTGAAGCGGTGTTCAGCTTTGATCGTGCCCTGTCCATCAGGCCGGATTTTATGGAAGCCTCCTGGGATCGAGCCCTGACTTTACTGGCAGGTGGTGACATACAAAGCGGCTTTAATGCGTTTGAAAGCCGCTGGCAATTTCCGCATATGCAAAAACCTGTTTATAAACATCAGGAATGGAATGGCAGCGACCCAGCAGATAAAACCATCCTGCTGTACACAGAGCAAAGTGCAGTGGATGTGATGTTTTTTATCAGATTCGCCGAAATGCTTCATAAGAAAGGTGCAAGAATTATTCTGCAGTGCCAGGCAGATCTTGCAGGCCTGTTACGGCACACACCGTTCATTGATCAGGTAATACCCTATGGGGAATCCGCAGAACATTATGATTACCATCTGTCACTGCTGTCATTGCCACACAAATTAGGTGTTACATCCGCGATGCTGCCGCAGACTATTCCTTACATCAGTTTGCCTACGCTGCAGCCCCTGCCCTTTTTAAATGCAGATTCGCACACGGTGCGTATTGGTCTGGTCTGGTCTGCCAAAGATCAAGCCATGGGCTGGGATACATCCGGTCCCGGGTTGAAACCATTTATTCAACTGCTGCAGTCACCAAACAGTTATTTTTACAGTCTGCAGATGGGGGATGCTGCCCGCGATGTACAGAATATGGGGGTGCATGGCCTGATTCGTGATTTAAGTCCGCATATCAGCAGCCTGGAAGATATTGCACGTATCCTGGATCAACTGGACTTGCTTATTACGGTGGATGGAACAATTGCCCATATGGCTGGTGCCATGGGCGTTCCTACCTGGGTTGTGCTGCCTTTATCAGCAGGCTGGCACTGGGGAATTCATCCGGAAATTTCAACGTGGTATCCAACGGCAAAAATTTTTCGGCAAGTGCTTGCACATGATTGGCAGCCACCATTCACCAAAATGTCCGAAAAACTTAAAAATCTTGTCGATATTCGTGAATCACAACTGGCTGGTTAGTGAACTGCATGCTTGCAACAATGATAAACTCCGGCTGGGGTTCATCGTCTAGCAGCGTAGAATCGTGGTGCAGTTTTAAAGTGTTATGTCTATAATACCAAAATGATTCCTGATAAAACAGTGATGCGCGAACAGTATCGGCAACGCCGCGCCGATATTACCGCGAATACGCAGGCAAAAAATACGCTGGCAGATACTGTTGCCAGATATCTGACGGATTTTATCAGCAAACCCAGCCTGATATCAGGATATATACCCATACGAGACGAGCTGGACATACGCCCCTCCATGCAGGCACTGCATGCGGCCGGACACCAGTTGGCACTGCCAAAGCCACTGCAAGATCAACGCATGATCTTTACCCATTGGGATGGCAGCACACAGAGCCTTACAGCAGGCGTATTTCAGATTCCTGTCAGTACAGGCGATGTATGCATACCCGATGTTATCCTGTTGCCCCTGCTGGCTTTCACCAGATCTGGTGACCGGCTGGGGTATGGCAGGGGCTTTTATGACCGGGCAATTGCCGCATTGCGGCAGAATGGCTGGCAGGGGTTATGTATTGGTACAGCATATGCCCTGCAGGAAGCTGATTTTTTACCGGTTGATCCTTTTGATCAACGCCTGGATTGTATTGTGACTGAAAACGGTCTATGGCACTGTCGATGAATATTCTTTTTCTCGGCGACATCATGGGGCAGGCAGGCCGCAAGGCTGTACAGGATTACCTCCCATCCTTGAAAACAACATATGCTCTCGATTTTGTCATTGCCAACGGTGAGAATGCCGCACACGGCTTTGGCATTACCAACAAACTCAGCGATGAATTATGCGCGCTCGGAATTGATGTGATCACCACCGGCAATCATATCTGGGATCAGAAAGACCTGGTGCAGAATATTCACCAGAATCCACGCCTGCTGCGCCCGTTAAACTACCCGAAAGCAACACCTGGGCGCGGCATGGCTTTGTATCCCTTACCAGACGGACGGCAGGTGGCTGTACTCAACGTCATGGGACGTCTGTTCATGGATCCGCTGGATGACCCGTTTGCTGCTGCAGATAACGCCCTTACAGGGCTGGAACTTAGCCGCAATGTAGCGGCGATTGTAGTAGATATACATGCGGAGGCTTCCAGCGAAAAACAGGTGATGGGCTGTATGCTGGATGGGCGTGTCAGCCTGGTGGTAGGTACGCATACGCATGTGCCCACGGCTGATGCCCGCGTGTTGCCTAATGGTACTGGCTTTATGACGGATGCCGGGATGTGCGGGGATTACGATTCTATTATTGGTATGCGCAAGGATATTGCCGTTGCCAAAATGGTACGTAAACTGCCCACCGAACGGCTGGCACCGGCTACCGGGTCTGCTACGCTATGCGGAGTGCTGGTGACGTTGGATAATCGCAGTGGCTTGTGTCAATCGATCAAGCCAATCCGCCTGGGCGGCAAGCTTCAAGAAACATCATGATGCATCATGATAAATCTTGATGATGCCTTTGCCGAAGCCTTACATCTCGCCAGCCTGCTGCAGGGGCAGTTGCAGAGTCAGCAACGGATACAGCAACCAGGCCAGCAACGCCAGCAGCAGCGTGGCAGTGGTGAAGAATTCTGGCAGTATCGCCGCTATGGCAGTGGGGATAGTGCCCGCGCCATTGACTGGCGGCGTTCTGCGAGTACCACCCACGTGCTGGTACGTGAGCAGCAGGCCGAGCAGTCAATACCGGTACAGATCATCCTTGATCCCGCACCGACTATGGCTTTCAGTGGGCGCTCTTACGCTATGGCGGTATGCAGTATGACGCTGGCATTATTAATGACCAGGAACAATACATCGTTTCTGCTCAATGAAGCACATCCCTGGCGGCCACAGGCACAGTCGCTGGTGGCATATTACGCTGCAGCATGTGATCTGCCTGCTGCTGCCCCTCGCGCACGTACCCGTATTTTGTACGTCACTGATGGCCTGCGCGATATTACCAGCTATCAGCCGGCCTTGAAGTCACGGCAACCCATACTGGTGCAACTGGCAACGCCGGAAGAGGCAGACTTTCCCTATACCGGCACCATGACGCTTGGTGATCCACAAGGCACTATCTCGTTTGCTACCCGGGATGCAGCGGCGATACGCAGTGCGTATCTGCACTGCTATCAGGCACAATGCGCCGCATTACGCGCACACTGTCAGGCAACAGGCTGGCAGTATCTGTTCGCCCGTACCGATCAATCCCTGTTGCCCGCGTTGCGCGAGGTATTGAACGCATGGGCATGAAAAAACCGCCACGCCTGTATGTGGACAATCCCCTTGTTGCAGGGGGATTCGTAGTACTTAATCAGGCACAAGCCCACTATCTTGGCACCGTGATGCGCCAGAAGGCTGGCGATAGTGCTACCCTGTTTAATGGTAAGGACGGCGAGGTGCGTGCTGTCATTACCCAGATTGCTAAAAAAACAGCACAGCTTGAAATTATATCCGTGTTGCGTCCACAACAGGCCAGCCCGGATGTGTGGCTGCTGTTTGCACCCATTAAACGCACACCCATTGATTATATTGCCCAGAAAGCCACAGAGCTTGGAGTGTCCGCCCTGGTGCCGGTGATAACGCAGCGTACCATTGTTAACAAAGTCAATCTGGAACGCCTCAATGCCAATATCATTGAAGCCGCTGAACAGACTGAACGGCTGGATATTCCGGCAGTGTATCATCCCAAGCCACTGCTGGACGTATTAAAAACCCTGCCTGTCAATCGTCAATTGCTGCTGTGCGACGAATCCGGTAGAAGCCCAGCGATTGCCAAAGCTTTAGCGGCACAACGACCCGGCAACCACTGGGCAATTGTTATCGGGCCGGAAGGTGGCTTTACGGATGCGGAATTGCAGTTTATGAAGAATATGCCGCAGACAGTGCCGGTAAGCTTGGGAGCCCGTATTTTGCGGGCAGATACGGCAGCCCTGGCGGCACTGGCATGCTGGCAGGCCTGGCTTGGCGACTGGTAAAAAGGAATACATTATTATGAGCGTTGCCCCCAGCAAGGAAAGTGGCACCATCACCGGTAAAGATGATCTGATCGCCTATATGGCCAGCGGCTGCAAGCCCAAAACCGCCTGGCGTATTGGTACGGAGCATGAGAAATTTGCCTATTGCACCCAGACGTTCAAAGCAGTGCCCTATACCGGGGAGCAGGGCATTCATGCGTTTTTTCAAGGCATGATCCAGGAATTCAACTGGCAGCCCATTCTGGAAAACGGCCAGCCGATTGCCTTGTCCAAAGGCGATGCCGCCATTTCCCTGGAACCTGGTGGACAGGTGGAATTATCCGGCGGGTTACTGAGCACTATTCATCAGACCTGCAATGAGGTGCATACCCATCTGCACGAAGTGAAAACCATTGGAGCGCGCTTGGGTATTGATTTTCTGGGGATGGGGTTCCATCCGCACTGGAGCCGGGAGCAGATCTCCTGGATGCCAAAGCAGCGCTATGACATCATGCGGGCATACATGCCGAAAAAGGGCAACCTGGGGCTGGATATGATGCTGCGCACCTGTACTATTCAGGTAAACCTGGATTTTGCCAGCGAAGCCGATATGGTGCAAAAATTCCGCGTCAGTCTGGCGTTGCAGCCCATTGCCACTGCCCTGTTTGCCAATTCACCTTTCCTGGAAGGTAAAAAGAACGGTTATAAAAGCTATCGTTCGCATATCTGGACAGATACGGATCCTGACCGCTGTGGCCTGCTGCCATTTGTGTTTGAGGACGGTATGGGCTTTGAACGCTACGTTGATTACATGCTGGATGTGCCCATGTATTTTGTATACCGTAATGGCACGTATATTGATGCCAGCGGCCAGAGCTTCCGTGATTTTATGGCGGGGGATTTGCAAGCTTATCCGGGGCATCTGCCGCGTATCAGCGACTGGACGGATCATCTGTCTACCGCCTTTCCCGAGGTGCGTTTAAAGAAATTCCTGGAAATGCGCGGTGCTGATGGGGGGCCGTGGCAGCGGATTTGCGCGTTACCGGCTTTATGGGTGGGTCTGTTATATGATGATGAAGCCCTGCAGGCTGCGGCTGATCTGATATCCACCTGGACAATTGCGGAAATATCGGCGTTGCGTGATGCGGTGCCGGCACAGGGGCTGCAAACCCCTTTCCGCAATACCACTGTACAACAGCTGGCACTGCAGGTGCTGGAGATTGCCCGTACAGGGTTGCGTAATCGCGGCCATTTAAGCCGTTCCGGTAATGATGAGGGCGTGTATCTTAACGGTCTGCAGGAATTTACAGAAGGCGGCATGACCCCTGCTGAAGCCATCATGAAGGATTATCACGGCGATATGGCGGCACTGGTGCGGACGCAGACATATTAGTAAGCATAAGAACGCAGGGCGATTTAAAAGTTGTTTTTTGGCTGGATTGCTTTGGCTTACGCCTCGCAATGACGGATGAGCATGTCATTGCGAGCAATGTCTTCAGCAGGCATAGCCTGCCAGGCGAGGCGTGGCAATCCAGACTTTTAAATCGCCCTGATAAGAACGTGTACAATAAAAGAATTGAAATAAATACCAATGCAGCAACATACTGCGTCTTACCGGAACCCTATGTTGCCCAAATCTATGATTTGGTTGCAACATAGAGGTATCCGGTATCCAGACTTAACGTGCCAACAAGAATTTTCTGGATTCCGGATAACAGGCTCATTATCCAGGGCAAAGCCCTGGATTCTCCTGGTTTCCGGAAAGACGCTGATGCGTACCAGGCAGTAAATTTCCCCAAAAAACTTGCCTGAATTGTTTTATTGTACGTGCCCTATAGGCCATACTTGGTTGCAATATTATCTGTACTATCAACCATGCTACGTCATGCTGGATTGATGAAGGTATCCATTTGTAAAATAATGGATTCATTTACACGGCCGGAATGACGCGGCGTTATGAAAAAAGTGCAGTTAATTCTTCAACTGACTATAACGGATCGCCCGCAAGTGTACTGTAGGCGTACACGTCCACAGTCAGCAGTGCAACTTTATGCTGGTGATATTTGGCGGCCTGGATAATGAAGCGCAGCCCTCAACGCTGGTGTGGCAATCCAGATTTCTAAATCGCCATGCTGCGTACCAAAATCAGGACAAAGGAAGCTCAGTCGTATCTTTGCGAGGCCGTCCCCGTCTTTTTGGCGCATCTGAGATCACCGTATCTTTAGCTTCTGATGCTGTTACCGCAGGAATCGGCAGACTCCCAAACAGGAATGCTGCGTCCAGTTTATCACTCACCGGTGGTTGCGGCGATGGTGCATGTACAGGCTGATACTCGCTGCGTTCCGCATTGTTGCGATTTCTGCCGTCATGGCGTTCGCCATTACCGGAACGCTCATGGCGTGGATATCGATACTGACGATACTGACCACCGCTGGTATTGCGCTGCGCATCTGATTGCTGGGAACCATCCTGCTCTCTTTCAGAAGATGTCACTGACGCATCAGGAGCAGATCCGTCACCGTACTGCACCCCATCTTCAGCATCAGCATTTTCCTGCTGCTGGCGTTGCTGGCGTTGCAGTTCTTCCGGCGGTGTACAGGCCTGCACAACGCGGAAATAGTGATCGGCATGCTGATAATAATATTCTGCCATCACGATATCGCCACTGCTGGCTGTATCCTTGGCCATATTTGTGTATTTTTCGAGAGCCTGCTGGGCTTTGGCGCGGGTACGCTGGTCGGACTGCTGCCCACCACCACCGGAACCAGAGCTTCTGGATCGATAAAAATTTTTATTATTACTGCGATTGTTATTATGCCTGTGGTTATTACGTTTCATGGGTTGCACAAGGGGTACCTGTTTTTGCGTTGTTATTTATATGATGTGCGCTGCTTCAGCACATACACGGATGAATGCCATTAATAAAAAAGCCCAGCACTGAATTGATACAACAGCTATAGTGCCTGCTTTATAAAGCTATATACAGACCGCATGCGTGGAATATATGTACAGACTATACAACAAGTGCTAATCGATTATTAACACGGCACTCATGCATAGTAATAGCGTCCCGCCACACTTGCAAGTCTTTTTTGTGCGCGGCATGTTGTAGCTGGTTCCTATAATCCTCAACTTCGAAAGGCATATACCGCTCGCATCTGAAGACTATAAGACAATGCATATTGAGCATAGAAAGCGTTCAATAAAAGATATGACGCGGCGCATGCCGTGAATGATCAAAATAATGCTGCGATCTGGTTATGAAACACTTCCGGCGCATACACCCGTCGTGCCCGCTGCCACTGGTTCCGACAGGCTTGTTGAAAATCCTCGGTAGACATCCCCTGCACATCACGCAAGATCCTTACAAGGCTTGCATGATCATGAAATACCGGCGCACCTAATGTCTGGGCAATATCCGGCAGCGCGCCAGCGTTAGATACGGCAACAAAACATGAACATGCAGCCCCTTCAATGGCGGCCAGACCAAAAGACTCTGCGGCTGTTGATGGTGCAACAACCATGTGGATACCTGCCTCAGCCAATGCCTCCGGAATATCTGCAACTGCACCATGCCAGTACGCCTGAGGATATTGTGCACGCAACTGATCTGCATATCCGGTAAACTCTGCATGGCGATCGCCAAACATGTGTATTTCTACGCAACCCGCTTCAGCAGCCGCTGCCAGCAGCGCAGCATGGCCTTTTTCCGGGCGGATCACGCCAATCAGGGCAACACGTAATCTGTCACCATGCACCGGTTCACGAAATGGCAACGCGGTGAAATTTTTCGATAAAACATTTGAAATACAATGCGTTTTGCATGCCGCGAGATCATGCTGTATGAAAGATGATGGAACAATCACGTGCGCAGTCTTTGGTAATCTGGCCAGCAGACGGATCAGCCACTGCTGCTTTCGTGTGTGCCGCAGATGCACGTGCAGGAGACGCTTTGGCCGTTTCAGGCCAACCATTGCCAGCGTCACTGGCAGGTAAAGGCGCGGCGCGTTGATATAAATCCAGTCAGCAGCAGCCATCGCTTGCCTGAGATGCCATATGGCTTTAAATAACAGCACTGATGATAAGATATATTTCAGGGTCTTTTTTTCGCTTGCCATGCGGGACATGGGAATATTTTCAAAGCTGACAGAATCGCCGAACATTTCTCGCAGCATGGTTTCCAGAGTCCCACCATGCGGAAATGCCACTGTAACACGGTGCCCGGATGCCGAGGCCGTAATAACAGCTTCTACCAGCACGCGCTGCCCGCCCTGCACATGGGGATGCTGATCAAAAAACATGATGGATTTTCTGCCACATTCCTGCGCTGGTGCGTGTTGATTGTGCGGAATAGCACTGGCAGGGGCTGACATGGCGTTATTGCGCCCTTAAATCACGATTGACAAGACGGCGGAGTCTTAATGCAACGCAGGCAGGCAATATACGTTCCATCCGTTGTCGCACCCCACCTTTCAGCAACCGGAAGCCGTACCGGCTCCACGCCGGTATCGCGGCATAACCATGCATGACGGATGCCTTGCGTACTTCAGCCAGCCCCCTGAAAAACTGCTGATCTGAGACCCCCGCCCGTGCCATGCACCCGGCTGCATTCGGCACATGCAATCCGGTATGTCCGGCACGATGCGCACGCAACAGCCATTCGTAATCCATGGCTACCTTAAAATCCTGTCGGAACAGACCAACGTCTTCATACACAGACCTTCTGACCATCACCGTAGGGTGGTTCAAGGCAGGCATGCGGTGCGCAATCGTGTTTTCATACTGTGCATCACCCTGTATGCGATACAGATACTGATCACCATCATACAGATCAAGATCACTGAAAACAAATGATGCTGACACATTATCCCGCAGACATGCAACACGTTGCATGACAGCTTCCGGGGAAACCCAGTCATCCGCGTTGATAATCAGGATATACTCGCCATGCGCCAGGGCAATCCCGCGATTAAAGGCATCGCTGATACCAGCATCACGACCACTGATCCAGCATGTAACACGCGGAGCCTGTTTCAGAAACTCAACGGTATTATCGCTTGACCCACCATCCACCACAATATGCTCAACATCGCCCTGCAGTGCTGCCACCGCAGCCAGGGTGCGGGGCAGGGTGCTGGCCGCGTTAAAGGTAGGCGTGACAATACTCAGCAATCCTGGCTTTACAGGTTGCCACAACCGCTGCAGTGGTGGCACGTCACCACCCCAGACAAATGTGGCATTGGCTAATGCCCGTGCCGTGTCAGCTATGGTTGGCGGCGGTGTGTGTTGTTTTTTCACGATATCGGATTTCGTCACTGGAATGGTGTTTTGAGATAAATTTACGACTTACGCGAAACACCCATCACTTCTCTCTGTCATTCCGGAAACATAGGCGAATCCAAGGCTTTGCCTTGGAAGATGAGCCTGTTATCCGGAATCCAGAATTTAAGTGCTGGATCCCGAATAGCTTGGTTTTCTTATTCATTCGCAATGCTCATGGAGAAAACCAGCTTTCGGGATGACGAAAGTGAGGAGTGGCAAGGATGTTTCGCGTAAGTCGTAAATTTCACTTTTGCTTACCACAAAACATATGCTACCCCTCGACACCTTCGATGATGCTTAGTGAATTAAGGATGCATAGTGTATGAGTCAATCCAAAGTTGCCCTGATCACGGGAATTACCGGCCAGGATGGTGCCTACCTGGCACAGTTGCTGTTAAATAAAGGCTACATGGTACATGGCCTGAAGCGCCGTTCTTCCAGTTTTAATACGGCGCGTATCAACCCGTTATATGAGGATCCGCATAATCAGCATTCCCGCCTGCGTCTGCATTATGGCGATATGACCGATTCCACCAACCTGATTCGCCTGGTGCAGGAAGTTCAGCCTGATGAGATTTACAACCTGGCGGCACAGAGTCATGTGCAGGTCAGCTTTGAAACACCCGAATACACCGCTAATGCTGATGGTATGGGGACATTGCGTCTGCTGGAGGCTGTCCGCATTCTGGGCATGGAGAAAAAAACCAGGTTTTATCAGGCGTCTACGTCTGAACTGTACGGAAAAGTTGTGGAAACCCCACAATCAGAAACCACGCCGTTTTATCCGCGCAGCCCGTATGCAGCGGCAAAACTCTATGCCTACTGGATTACGGTAAACTACCGCGAGGCTTACGGGATTTTTGCCAGCAACGGGATTCTGTTTAATCACGAAAGCCCGCTGCGCGGTGAAACCTTTGTTACCCGCAAAATCACCCGGGCGGCTGCTGCAATTAAACTGGGTTTACAAGATTGCCTGTATCTCGGTAATTTGGATGCCAGACGCGACTGGGGACATGCCCGTGATTATGTTGAGGGTATGTGGCGCATGCTGCAGCATCATCAGGCCGATGATTTCGTGCTGGCCACCGGCACAACGCATACAGTGCGCAGTTTTGTTGAAAAGGCCTTTGCCATTGCCGGTATTACCCTTACCTGGCAAGGTAATGGGGTGGATGAACACGCCATCAATACCGCCAATGGTAAAAAGGCTGTGGCAATCGATCCTGCGTATTTCCGCCCGACAGAAGTGGATTTACTGCTGGGTGATGCCAGCAAGGCAAAACAGCAGCTGGGCTGGGTGGCACAAACCGAGCTTGATGCACTGGTGCGTGAGATGGTGGAATCCGATCTGGCATTGATTGGCACAGGCGGTCTGCATGCGGAAGCCAGTCTGGATGGCGAACTGGCAGCATTGGCAGACGCAAATCGCGACGCGGCGTAATGTACTGGATTACTTTGCATTGCTTGTTGCAATACCGAATCAGTCAGAACGTAGTATCAATATACTCTACAAAATATGTTAAACACTGCAGCGTACCGACGCTATAAAGGCATTGTGTTGGGCGGTGGCGGGCTGGCAGTGTCCAAAGGTATCAACCTGCTGTCCGTTATGATCACGGTTCCGCTGACCCTGGACTATCTTGGGACGGAGCGGTATGCTCTTTGGGTAGCCTTATCCTCCCTGATTACCCTCCTGTCTTTTGCAGACCTGGGTATTGGTAATGGCCTGGTCAGTGCGATTGCCAAGGCTGATGGTGAAAAAGACATGCCAGGCATCCAACGACTGGTTGCCAGTGGCTTTTACCTGCTGTGCGGTATTGGGCTGGGGCTTTTGCTCATTACATTCCTGATATACCCGCTGGTACCCTGGAATCGTGTTTTTGCTGTCAAGGATCCTCTGGCCATATACGAGGCTGGCCCATCCATGCTGGTATTCATGCTGTTTTTTGTAGTCAATTTACCGTTAGGCGTGGTGCAGCGGTTACAGATGGGTATGCAGGAAACCTGGTTGTGCAGCCTGTGGCAGGCTGCCGGCAACCTGGGAGCTATAGCCGGGGTCTTGATGGTCATTCATCTGCAGGCTGGACTCCCTTGGCTGGTGGCTGCCATGCTAGGAATTCCGGCGTTTTTTACGGCAATAAACATGGCAGTGGAATTTTGCTGGCGTCGTCCACAGCTGTTACCCAGACTGATGAATTTTCAGCAATCAACGTTGCGTAGCATGCTACAGATTGGCATGGTGTTTTTTGCGCTGCAGGTTCTGAATATTCTGGCGAATTTTTCTGACAGCCTGATTCTGGCACACGTACTGGATGCCAATGCAGTCGCAACCTATGGCGTCACCTTTAAGGTCTACCAGATTCTGCTGATCTCCACACTGTTTTTACAACCCCTCTGGCCAGCATTCGGCGAGGCACTGGGACGCCATGATTATGCCTGGGCAAAACATGTCCTGACCCGCATCTTAATTGGCAGTCTTGTGCTGGGCAGCCTGCTTGCCATGGTTTTTTATCTGTATGGCAGGCAAGCTATTCTATTGTGGATTGGGAGTGACGTGCTGCCAGATCAGGGGGTGGTGAATGCCTTTGCCGCCTGGACGTTACTGGCAACTTATGGCGGTGCGATCAGTGTCTTTTTGAATAATGTTGTTTTTTTGCACAAACAATTGCTGATTTACACGATTGCGTCACTGGTGGCGCTGGCATTAAAAGTACCCTTGGTGCACATGCTGGGTACGGCAGGCGTCGTGTGGGCAACCGTTATTGGCTATACCGTATTTTTCAGTATCCCAGCGGTGATCATTGCCTATCGCACCTTAACAGCACTATCAGCGCGGCAACGGTTGACAATGGCTTGATACCTGTTAAAAATCCAGGCAAGAGCAAATAGAAACGATACTGGGTACGATATGAACAAAACAAAATTTATTGTTATTACCTCTATTAACCCTCCAACAGATGCTGTGCGTGCCTTTGCCCAGTGGTCAGACTGGCAGACAGTGGTTGTGGGGGATCGCAAGTCACCGGCAGTCTGGCAATCTGATAATGTCGTATATCTGTCTGTGCATGATCAACTTGCACAATTCCCGGAATTTTCCGCTCTACTGCCTGAGAATACCTATGTGCGCAAGATGCTTGGGTATCTGTATGCCTTTCAACATGGGGCAACCGCCATTTTTGAAAGTGATGACGATAATATTCCTTACGCCGATGCGCACGCAACGGTGGAGCAGGATATAGCGGGTTCTCGTCAGGATGCGCCGATGCTGGCTTCAAACAGTGGCTGGGTGAATATCTACCAGACATTCGGTGCACCAGATTGCTGGCCGCGTGGTTATCCATTACCCTTGGTAAAAGAAACAGCCACACAGACCGCAACCAGCAGCAACAACCCCTGGTCAGTGCTGCAGTATCTGGCGGATGAAGACCCTGATGTTGACGCCATTTACCG
>JANMDF010000011.1:0-10894 GCA_031376145.1 Alphaproteobacteria bacterium | reverse complement strand
CCCGTGCCAGCGATGGTACGCCCGTACAGATGGGGCGTAGCGAGAAGATGAGTAAATCGCTGAAAAACGTTGTTGATCCCGCCTATATCATTGATACGTATGGCGCGGATACGGCGCGGTTGTTCATGTTGTCTGATTGCCCGCCAGAGCGCGATATGGACTGGACGGATGCTGGTATCGAAGGGTGCTGGCGGTATGTCAACCGCCTGTGGAAGCTGGTGGCCGATGCCTTGCCAAACCTGCAGGATCAGGGCAGTTTTAATCCGGCGGATTTACCAGCTGGGGCAGTACTACGCCAGACCCATCAGACCATTGCGGCGGTGACGGAAGATATTGAGCATTTCCGCATGAATCGTGCTGTTGCCCGTATTCGCGAGCTTAGCAATGCGCTGGAAGATTTTAAGCCTGCCAGCGTTGCAGACTGGCAAACTATGCGCTTTGCGCTGGAAACGCTGGTACAACTGCTGGCACCGATGCTGCCGCACCTGGCGGAAGAACTCTGGCAGCATCTGGGCTATCAGCAGATGGTCATTGAAACCCCCTGGCCGGTGGCGGATGCGCGGCATTTAATAGTTGAGCAGGTAACGATTGCTATTCAGATCAATGGCAAGTTGCGTGGTACTATTGAATTACCACCGAAAATGCCACAGGATAAAGTGCAGGCCGCTGCTCTGGCGCAGCCCAATGTGGCAAAACAGCTGGAGGGGCAGACTGTGCGTAAAGTGATTGTGATTCCCGATAAGGTGGTGAATGTTGTTGTTTAAAAATAGTCGAGTGCTTACACGAAGCAGCTATTGTCATTCTGAGCGCAGCGAAGAATCTCGAATATGCAGGGGATCCTTCGCTGTGCTCAGGATGACAAGGGTATTTATATTATCATGGTTACTGTTCATCACAGGCTGCGGCTTTACACCGCTGTATACCAGCGGTGCTGGCAGTGCTAGCCCGCAGGTCTCTGCCGCTCTGCAAACAATCAGCGTTGCCCAGATTCCTGACCGTTCGGGACAGCGGTTGCGGTGGTTGCTGCTGGAATCGCTGTCACAGGCAAATGATGTTAAAAATCCGGCGTATGTGCTGGCAGTGAGTCTGGAAGAACGCCGCTCGTATCTGGGGATTCGCCCCGATGCGACGTCTTCCTACGGTAAAGTGGCTATCACTGCCCGTTACACATTGACCAGGGCAGGGGAATCAAAACCGATATTCACCGACAAAACCCGCAGCCTGATAGGCTATGATGTCGTGGATTCAGAATATGCATCCCTGAAAGCCGAAGAAGATGCGAGAGAGAAAACCCTGCGCCAGTTGGCACAGCGGATTACGTACCGTCTGGCGCGGTATCTGGAGCAGGCACCGAACCCAACACAGCCATGACGCTACTGGCGAGAAACACCAACCCCCAAACCTTCTGCCGGCAACCACCGACGCATGTGCACGGGGCGTTGCTTTATGGCAGTGATGTGGAGCAGGTAAGCATCTATGCAGATCTGCTGGCACAGGCCATTTGCCCTGACAGACAGGATCCATTCCTGATTGAACAGATTTACGGGCATCAACTGAAAGATGATCCCAGTCTGTTGCCGCAGGTTATGGCCTCCCGCCCGCTGATGGGCGGGCGTCGTCTGATCTGGCTGCGAGAGATTGGCGACAGTCATGCTGCGGGTATAGTCTCGATACTTGATTATGCTGGTGCAGACACGTTCCTGTTGATTGCTGCACCGGAACTGAAGAAAACATCGGCATTGTATAAGGCCTTTGAGACGGCCACGCATCTGATGGTTATTGCCTGTTATGAACAGGAAGGGGCTGCACTGAACACAACACTGCTGGGTTGGCTGAAGGCTGAAAAATTAACACTGGATGCTGATGGTATGGCAGCCTTGCGCGATACGGCCAGCCATGGCTTGCAGCAGGCGCGGCAGGCGGTAGAGAAACTGGCGTTATATGCTGGCGGTGCCGCCAGTTTGACGGGGGCTGAGGTGCGGGAATGCCTGCACCTGGCGCACCATGACGGCATGGATGATCTGGCCTATGCCTGGCTAGCGGGGCAGGCTGCCAAAGCCCTGCAGGCGCGGGCGGCACAGGCGGATATGCCAGCCCCAGCCCTGGTGCGCACCACCCAGAATCTGCTGCTCCGTATCATGCATGCCAAAACCCTGCTGGCTGAAGGTAAAGATCGAAAAGTTGCTGCTAAAATGCTGAAACCCCCCTTGTTTTTTAAGGATGAGAACCGGTTCTATGCCTTGGTACAGAAACTGAGCTGGCAGGATTTGCAGCGGTGGAGCGGGGTGCTGCTGGCCTTGGATACAAGCGTCAAACGCCAGCATATACTGGATGAACTGGTCTTTGAGCAGGCGATGTTGACACCGCTGGCTGTGTAACAGGGGTTAAAACTGATTGCGCACGAAGTGTCCTGCCCATTCAGCTATAGATCAGACTCCTAAAAGCAGACGCTCCGGATCTTCCATCAGTTCCTTGACACGCACCAGGAAGGTAACGGCTTCTTTACCGTCAATAATGCGATGGTCATAGCTTAATGCCAGGTACATCATCGGGCGTACCACGACATTATCGCCCACGGCGATGGGGCGTTTTTCAATTTTATGCAATCCCAGGATGCCGGATTGCGGTGCGTTCAGAATCGGGGTGCTCATCAGGGAGCCGTACACACCCCCATTGGTGATGGTGAACGTGCCACCCTTCATGTCATCCATGGACAGTTTTCCAGTGCGAGCCTTGACCGCCAGATCAGCAATGCCCTGTTCAACACCCGCCAGCGATAGCTTATCGGCGTTACGGACGACAGGAACAACCAGGCCGCCATCCGTGCCAACGGCAACACCAATATCGTAATAATTTTTATAAACCAGCTCATCACCATCGATCTCGGCGTTGACGGCGGGCAGTTCCTGCAGCGCCTGAATCGCGGCTTTAACGAAAAAGCCCATGAAGCCAAGTTTGATGCCATGTTTTTTCTCAAAAGCATCTTTATACTTTGTGCGCAGTTCCATGGCAGCAGTCATGTCCACCTCGTTAAAGGTAGTCAGCATGGCAGCCGTATTCTGGGCTTCTTTCAGCCGCTTCGCAATGCTCTGGCGCAAGCGGGACATTTTTACGCGCTCTTCGCGGGGGCCTGCCGGGGTCAGGTATGGGTAGGGGCCGGAAGCGGCTGTGTTGACAGCGACAGCGGTGGGGGAAAGAGCAGGGGTGCTTATGGCATCCAGCACATCGCCTTTGGTTACGCGACCACCCTTGCCGGAGCCCTGCACAGCAGCGGTATCAATGCTGTTTTCTGCAGCCAGCTTGCGAGCAGCGGGGAGTACAGCAGGTTCGGAAAGGGTCTTTACTGGGGCTTGCGGCGTATCGTTGGCTGCGGGTTTCGCGGTGACTGCAGCCACAGCCCCTTCCTGCACCTTGCCAATGATTGTGCCTACCTCAACGGTTTCACCGGCTTTAACAATAATATCACTTAAAACACCGGCAACCGGGGCAAAGACTTCCACAGTAACTTTGTCAGTTTCGAGTTCGGCCACGGCCTCATCTGCCGCCACGGCTTCACCCGCCTGTTTAAACCATTTGGCAACGGTGGCTTCGGTGACGGACTCACCAAGGGCGGGAACTTTAATGGCGGAGGATGCGGACATAATGCAGCTCTTGAAAATAGGGTTTGAATCCGCACCTTATGCCGCGTTTTTTCAAAAATGACAAGGGACTTGCGCACATGTGCTGATCGCTTTACCAAGGAATGATGCCAGAATTACCAGAAGTTGAAACCGTGCGGCGTGGCCTGTTGCCATTGTTGCAGGGGCGTACTGTTGCAGAAATACAGATTAACAGACCAGATTTACGCTGGCCACTGCCCAGTGATCTTGTTGAACGCCTGACGGGGGCGGCGATTACTGATATTATGCGTCGCGCAAAGTATCTCCTATTATATACTGATAAAGAAGATGTTTTTCTGGTGCATCTGGGGATGACCGGCAAGTTTGTCATGCCTGCCGCCGGAACGGTGGCGGGTAAGCATGATCATGTTGTCATCATGACGGATCATGATGCTGTCATGATGTTTCATGATCCGCGTCGGTTCGGTGCCATGGATATCGTATCTGCAGCAGCGCTTGCCAGCCATCCGTGGTTGCGATATCTGGGTGTTGAACCGCTGCTGCCTGATTTTCACGCAGAATATTTCCAAAAAATTTGCGCCAAGCGCACCGCACCCATCAAAACGCTGTTGATGGATCAGCACAAAGTGGTAGGGGTGGGCAACATTTACGCCAGTGAAAGCCTGTTTGACAGCCAGATCCATCCCACGCGTCCGGCTGGCAGTCTGCGCCATGCAGAAATCGACAGGCTGGTAGCAGCGGTGAAGGAAACATTGGCAAAAGCTATTGCTGCCGGTGGCAGCAGTTTACGCGATTATGCTGCCCCTGGCGGGGAGTTGGGATGTTTTCAGCATCAATTCAAGGTATATGGCCGCCAGCAGCAGCCGTGCATTGTTTGCAGCACGCTTATTCAGAAAACAGTGCAGGCTGGGCGGGCGAGTTTTTACTGTCCGGCGTGTCAGCCTTTACAAGGCTGATCCAGTCGTCTTCCGACAGAACAGTAACGCCAAGTTCCCCCGCTTTCTTAAGCTTACTGCCCGCATCACTGCCGGCAATCAGGTAATCAGTATTGCCGGAAATGCTGCCAGCCACTTTTGCGCCAAGACGTTCGGCAGTGGCTTTGGCTTCAGCACGGCTCATGCGTGCCAGCGTGCCGGTAAAGACCACGGTCTTTCCGGCAATAACGCTATCACTGCTGATAATGCCTGCAGGGGATTCCAGTGTCAGGATGCTGGCCAGTGTATCCAGTGTTTTTTTATTGTGTGATTTATTAAAAAAAGCAACTAAGTCATTGGCCATACTGACGCCAATGCCATCAATAGCGTTTAATTCTTTGTAAGCGTCACTGTTCGGGTCGGTGGCCTGTGCCATCGCAGTACACAGGGCAGAAAGACTACCATAACGCCGTGCCAGCAGTTTGGCCGTTGTCTCGCCAATCTGCCGAATGCCTAAAGCGAATAGAAATCGTTCCAGGGGAATAGTGCGGCGGGCATTAATGTTGGCAAACAATTTTTCTGCCGACAGTTTCCCCCAGCCGTCACGGCTCAATAAATCAATCTCTCCGGCCTGCTGGCGTTGCTCCAGGGTAAATAAATCCGCTGGATTGCGCACCAAACCATCGTCAAAGAATCGCTGAATCTGTTTGTCGCCAATGCTGTCAATATCAAAAGCGTTTCTGCTGACAAAGTGTTTAATGCGTTCAATGGCTTGAGCGGAGCAATTTAAAGTATTGACGCAGCGTCGTATGGCGTCGCCTGCAATGCGTGAGGCAGGCGTATCACAGGCGGGGCAGGTGGCAGGAAAGAGGAACGGCACGCCTCCAGACTGCCGTTTTTCAAGCAAAACACCGGTGATTTTGGGGATAACATCGCCTGCCCGTTCCAGGGTCACATGATCGCCGATCCGAATATCTTTGCGGCTTATTTCATCTTCATTATGCAGGGTGGCGCGTTCGACCACAACACCACCAACGGTGACCGGTTCCAGAATGGCAACGGGTGTGAGTGCGCCGGTGCGCCCAACCTGGATAACAATGTCGCGCAGGATGGTTACGGCTTGTTCAGCCGGAAATTTATGCGCAATTGCCCAGCGTGGGCTGCGGCTGACAAACCCAAGCCGCTGCTGCCAGTCAAAACGGTTAACCTTGTACACCATACCATCAATATCAAAGGGAATGTCTGCACGGTTTTTATAAATATAATTATAATAAGATATTATTGCATTTTCTGCATCTAAAAGATTATATTTTGCCGTGGGCAGTCCCCAGGTCTGAAACTGCTGCAGCATCTCAATCTGGGTTGTACAGAAAGGCTTGCTGACCATCCCCAGACTATAGGCATAAAATTGCAGCGGGCGGGATGCGGTAATGCTGGCATCCAGTTGCCGTAAACTGCCGGCGGCGGCATTGCGGGGGTTGGCAAAGACGGGTAGCCCCGCTGCTGCCTGTTGTTGATTGAGAGCGGCAAAATCAGTGCGGGTCATGAACACCTCGCCGCGAATGTCGAGTGTTTCCGGCCAACCGCTACTCTGTAACTGTTGCGGGATACAGGCAAGCGTTTTGATATTGGCGGTAATATCTTCCCCAGTGCTGCCATCACCACGGGTTGCGGCCTGCACCAGCATACCACGTTCATAACGCAGGCTGGCCGACAGGCCGTCAATTTTGGGTTCGGCAACCATAGCAACAGGGGTGTCATCCGGCAGGCTCAGAAAGCGGCGGATGCGGTGGATGAAATCGGTAATATCCTGTTCGGTAAAGGCGTTATCCAAAGATAGCATGGGAACGCTGTGCGATACTTTACCAAAGCCCTTGGCCGGTTTTGCGCCCACAGTCCTGGTGGGGGAGTCCGGATCAGCCAGCTGCGGGTATAACGCCTCCAGTGCCGCAAGTTCGCGTACCAGCGCATCATAAGCGGCATCACTGATGCTGGGGGCATCGTCTTGATAATATCGCTGATTGTGTTCGGCGATACGGTGTCGCAGGCGGGTTATCTCAATACTGGCGGTCAGAATATCGGGTTTCTTGCTAGGCATGGGTGCAAGATACAGGATGCAACAGCAGATGTCTATTGGGGCCTGTGTAACGCGTAAGTCTTGAGCGTCAGGGCGATTTAAAAGTTGTTTCTTGGCTGGATTGCTTCGGCTTACGCCTCACAATGACGGATGAGTATGTCATTGCGAGCCATGCCTTTAGCAGGCATAGCCTGCCAGGCGGGGCGTGGCAATCCAGACTTTTAAATCGCCCTGCCTGGAACGTGAATTTGCAGGTATTAATGCACAAATGTGAAATAAATATCCCCATTAATAAATTCTTAACTTTTCCTGGCAATGATGTACTATGGTAATAGTGGCTACTATTACTATATCCACACATATCCTGTATATTGAACGCACATTTTGGGCATTGTATGAAAAGAAATATTTTCCGGAATACAGATGGTATTATTGCAATTGTTGGTGCGCTTGCCCTGTTTCCAGTTCTGGTCGTTTCCGGGTTCATGATTGATTTTGCGTTTCGTAACTATGTTGATCAGACGATTCAACAGGCGGCAGATGTGGCGTCAGTAGCAGGCGTGGGCAATCTGGTATACGAAGGCGGTAATGTCACGACCGCAACAGCTGAGGCATCCAAGTATTTTTATGCCAACCTGAATCAGTTGCCTAAAAATATAAGCCCACGTACGGTTGTCCCCGTTATTGATGTTGATCTGTCACAAAGAAAAGTCACCGTCACCCGTGGGGACTATGCCGTGCCCACCTTTTTTTCCGGTCTGGTGAATATTAAATCACTGCCGGCTGCCGGTTTGTCAGAAGCACAGGGAGCATCGGCGGGAGAGGTGGCATTTTGCAAGGATAGCTGCGGTGGTGATTACCCAGTCAGTCTTGGTATGATGGCTGGCAAGGAGATTTATGCACCATACATGTTTGACAGGGGGTGCTCTGGGACGATCATTAGACGTGGTAGCACGAGTGCTCATAAAAGAATGAATATCTGTTCAAAAGCGGGTGGTGGGCCAGATGGTAAAACTGAATACCGCATGTGTGCTGGTATCTGTAATGGCGATTATACTCAGCCGATTTTTGGTTTCCAGGGCACCGGTGATATTAACAAGACCCGGTTTTATGGGCCCACTGAAAAAGGGGTGTATAAAGGGGTGTACATGTCCGACTGTGCGACACCAGACATGAATAGAAGAGGGGTGGATCCTGATTTTTACCAGCACATTTTTCTGTGTCGGCATATTCAACGTGAGAATGATATTCTGAAAATGGTTTACAGCGATAGATGTCCGGCGGAGTTACCGGTATCCATTGGCAGTGTTGGTGGACAATTTGGTTACAAATCGCATCTTTGGGGGCGGCAATATAATGATGGCCAGACCATCGGGCCAATGAACTTCTGCAGCAGCACTGCACAAAGTGCCAATTTACGCCTGTGTAAAAATTCCTGTGGCAGCGGTACGCCGTATGCAATTGCCAGTATTGGTACAGAGGAATATGGTGAACCTGATCGCGTCAATTATTCTCGATTTTATGATACCGGTTGTACGGGAACACTGGCACCACCGGTTGTAAGGACTCTAGCACGCTCCCATCATTGTGAATTTAATCCCAATGCAGAGGGATGTCAGGATTACTGTGCCAGTAGATATCCGGGTGGTTTACCGACTTGCTCGGGCGGCGGTTCTATGCCAATCTGTAATAACAAATGCGCGGTGAACTATTGTTCGTCTTTCAATAATAATGGTGGTTTTCCACAAATGAATAACAGTTCAGAC
Organism: Alphaproteobacteria bacterium; assembly: GCA_031376145.1. Lineage (GTDB taxonomy): Bacteria > Pseudomonadota > Alphaproteobacteria > JAJTHO01 > CANGXP01 > JANMDF01. The sequence goes on along the minus strand of JANMDF010000011.1, from coordinate 2,517 downwards.
ATTACCTGTCCTGGTTATAATCCATGTCTCAGCTACCCGGGTTCTTCAAACCCGTTATGTCCGTATCCGTCCTGCTTTAGTGCGCCGAACAACACATCTAATTACTGTAGATGGCAGCTAGGTAATCTGCGTGCAAACTGCGGCGCTAATCCTGCGGATCCCGTATGTGCAGCCGTATGGTCTTATGAGCCGGAGAAAATTAATGTTTTACTGTGTTCCTCCAGTCAGCGTCTGGTCGATCGTTGTGACTTCGGACCCTATAACGATAATCCTGGGCATAGTCAGGAAGAAAATCTGAAAAAACATCTATACTCCGGTAATAACTATACCTTGACGCGGTTTCCGAAATCAAAGGTGGGATTCCTTGGATTCCTTGGATTCCTTGGATTCCCTGGATTCTATGCTGGCACTGAAGTGGTCAGTTTATGCAGTGCCGGTAAGCTCCCATTGCATGAAATGCCGATAACGTCTACAGATGGTGTCTACAATTGCGGTGGTCGCTGGCCAAGACACTTGGGATCATTTGACACTTGGGATCAAGGGACATTTGATAGACAGGATTTTTATTTTAACGCGCTGTTTAACGGCCTGGATCCAGAGCGCGTCAATGGCCTGGAAGATCGTGGGGGATTTGGTGATAAATCCGATGAAAACTGGGGTACCTATACCAACCTGCAACACCATGATGATGATCAAAGTAAAGTGTCACTCTGTGGTCAGGGAGCCAGCAATCTGGGTGGTATTGACGGCATTCTCCTCACCAAATGAGTGCTGCCATCCGTTCTGCCAGTGGCCGCATCTGGCCGCTGGCATCCGACACAGCCCGCCTGACCACCGCCTTGATGCAGCAGTTGGGACTACCGGAGTTATGCGCCAGGCTGCTCGCGGCACGCGGCATGACGCCGGAAGCGGCTGCGGCTTTTCTTGATCCCCGCCTGAAACAGCTGATGCCGGATCCCCTGCATCTGCTGGATATGGATAAGGCCGTTGGCCGGCTGATACATGCTATCCAGAACCGCGAACGTGTGGCGGTGTTTGGTGATTATGACGTCGATGGCGCGACCAGTTCGGCGTTGCTGTTAAAATATTTTGCTGATCTTGGCCTGCCTTTGATTCTGTATGTCCCTGATCGTATTGCCGAGGGATATGGGCCAAATACGCCAGCCATGCAGGCGTTACGGGCACAGGGTGTATCGCTGGTTATTACCGTGGATTGCGGCATTACCGCCTTTGCACCGTTACAAGCGGCTAAAGAGATAGGGCTTGATGTTATCGTGCTTGATCACCATGCTGGTGAGGCCAGCCTGCCACCAGCTATTGCGGTAGTGAATCCTAACCGCATGGATGAAACCAGCGACTATGGCTACCTGGCCGCCGTTGGGGTGACGTTTTTAACCCTGGTGGCACTGAACAGTGCGTTGCGGGTAGCCCGGTTTTTCAACGTTGACAACCCGCCGCCTGACCTGATGTCCTATCTTGACATTGTGGCGTTGGGCACGGTGTGTGATGTGGTGCCGCTGGTTGGCCTGAACCGTGCTTTTGTCTCACAAGGCTTGAAGGTCATGGCGGGGCGTAAAAATCTGGGGTTGCGCACCTTGCAGGATATTGCTGGTGTGAATAGCCTGCCCAATGCCTATCATTGTGGCTTTGTGTTGGGCCCCCGCATCAATGCCGGTGGGCGCGTGGGACGTGCCGACATGGGGGCGCGGCTGTTAAGCACCGATGATCCGATTCTGGCACTGCAATTATCACAGGAGCTGGATCGTTTTAATACGGAACGCAAAGACATTGAGGCCGCCGTTCTGAATGCCGCCATGCAGCAGGCGGAACAGCAGCAAGATCAGGCGGTGATTGTTGCATCTGGCCAGGGCTGGCATCCGGGCGTGATTGGCATTGTAGCCGGGCGGTTAAAAGAACGCTATCAACGCCCAGCCTGTGTCATTGCCATTGATGATCAAGGCATTGGTAAGGGTTCTGGCCGTTCGGTCACTGGCCTGCATCTGGGCAATCTGATTATTGCTGCTCGTCAGCAGGAATTGTTACTGCATGGTGGTGGCCACGGTATGGCGGCGGGATTCAGTGTGCATATTGATCAGTTGCAAGCTTTTACCGGCTGGTTGAATCAGCAGGTGGCTGCACAGATTGCGGCTGGTGGTATCGTCCCCAGTTTGCGGGTAGATGCGGAAATTAGCCTGCGCGGGATTACGCTGGAGCTGGCTCAGATATTGGAGCGCCTTGCACCATTCGGGGCGGGTAACCCACAGCCACGCCTGATGCTCAGCAATGTGGTATTACGGTACGCACAAGTCGTTGCCGAAAAGCATCTGCGCTGTACGTTCGCGGATCCCATGGGCGGAAAGACCCTGACGTCCATGCTGTTTCGGGCGTTTGATGGTGATCTTGGCAGTTTCATGCTGGCTAATATCGGCAATCGCCTGGATGTGGTAGGTACGGTAAAGCAGGACAGCTGGCAGGGTGTTGAGCGTGTGCAGTTCATGATTGAAGATGTCCGGCCAG
>JANMDF010000282.1:0-6061 GCA_031376145.1 Alphaproteobacteria bacterium | reverse complement strand
GCACGTCAGGTGGGTGTTCCTGCCCTGGTGGTGTTCATGAACAAAGTTGACATGGTCGACGATGCCGAACTGCTGGATCTGGTGGAAATGGAAGTGCGCGAACTGCTGTCTTCCTATGATTTCCCTGGTGATGATATTCCTGTCATTCGTGGTTCTGCGCTGTGTGCTCTCGAAGACAAACAGCCTGAAATTGGCAAGGAAGCCATTATTAAGTTGATGGCGGCGGTGGATGCCTCTATTCCACAGCCTGCCCGTCCGAAAGACAAGCCATTCCTGATGCCGATTGAAGATGTGTTCTCCATTTCCGGTCGTGGTACCGTGGTGACTGGCCGTGTGGAGCGTGGTATCATCAAAGTGGGTGAGGAAGTGGAAATTGTAGGGATTAGACCTACCGTGAAAACAGTCATGACCGGCGTTGAAATGTTCCGTAAACTCCTTGATCAAGGGGAAGCGGGTGACAACATTGGTGCGCTCTTGCGCGGTACCAAGCGGGAAGATGTGGAGCGCGGCCAGGTTCTGGCGGCTCCAGGTTCCATCAACCCACACACGACCTTCAAGTGCGAAGCTTACATTCTCACCAAAGAAGAAGGTGGCCGTCATACGCCGTTCTTTAACAACTACCGCCCACAGTTTTACTTCCGTACCACTGACGTGACCGGCTCTGTAAAACTGCCTGAAGGTAAAGAGATGGTGATTCCTGGTGATAACATCGCCATGGAAGTTGAACTCATCGCGCCCATCGCCATGGATGAAGGCCTACGCTTCGCCATTCGTGAAGGCGGCCGCACCGTTGGTGCCGGCGTTGTGGCGTCGATTATTAAGTAAATTTTCTGCCGTTTGAGGGCAAAAGAAAAGGGAGGGGGTTTAACGCGCCCTCCCTTTTTCGATTTAAAGCGTGATCAAGTTTTGATTATTGACCGCCGCTAAAGCTGATTTGCTAGCGAAGGTTCTGTGGGTTTTCGAACAAGCCGTTGGCTATCCAATGGGCGGACAGAGCTTCTGCTGTGCTCGCACCTAAACCAAACTACCTTTTGGTAGTCGGCTGAGAGTATAGCCGTTCCTCCGTGCGAATTCCCGAGCGAATTCCCGATTGCCTCCACGTCTTCAATGGCAAACCATATCTCCCACGCGTCGAGCAACTCCTTATCTTGGAATTTCCAAAGTGAGTATATCTGTCTCTCGCTGTGGAGTGGCACAATTGAAGACGCAACAAGCTGGATTTGTGTTAGAATATTGGACATAAAAGTACCTGAGTACGATAGAACTGTAAGCCTCCACCTTACCCCCCCCCCCCGCCAGAAGTCTGTGATGGGCATCACATCTGGTGCGTTTTTATGGCGAGGGATGTAAAAAGGGTGGGGAATGCCATAAGGTATAGCTGGCTGAATAATTAACCGCATGCTTGTAACAATACCGCGTCATTCCGGCCTTGTGCCGGAATCCATTATTTACAAATGGATGCTGAAGTAAATCCGGCATGACGCAGTGTGGTTGATAATGCAGCTAGCGTTGCAATCAGCTATGTGTTGTACATAAATTGATATTTTATGACATATATGCTATCCTTTGCGAAATAGAAGGATAACACACAATGCACGTTTCATTACCCAAAGAGCTTGAAGCCATGGTGCAAGGCGCGGTGCAAAGCGGCATGTATGGCACGGCCAGTGAGGTGGTGCGCGAGGCATTAAGGCTTTTTTTCAGCAAGCGGGATGTTGCGCTGCACTCATCTGAAATAGAGTGGTTGCGGGCAGAAATGGGGCGGCGGTTTGATGCTTTGCAGCGTGGGGAGGAACCGTGTAGCCCTGCCGGTGACGTGTTTGCACGGATTGATGCGCGTATTGATGCGCATCCATGAGCTACAGCGTCGTGATTACGGCGCATGCCGAACGAGAGCTTGAGCGTGAAATGGACTATTCCACCCGGCAGTGGGGCAAAAAGCACGCCAGGGAATACCGCAGGGCGATTGAAAAACAGGTGCAGCAGATTGCCGATAACCCCATGCTGCATCCGATTAAGGCAGCATTTGACCGCCCGTTACGCCTGGTGCGCTTTAAGGGCAATTACATCGTGTACTGGTGTGATGAAGATCAGCGCGTAGTGTATGTGGTGGGCTTTCCCAGTGTATACCGACAACAGGCGTAGCCAAAAGAAAAGGGAGCCTGTTGGCTCCCTTTGTTTTTTAAATCTGCGGTTTTTTTATTTACCGCGGATCAGTCTCTCGCTGTCGAGTGGGCGTACGGGGCGCGCTGAATGTTCACACCTCAGCTCAACCACCTTTTTGTGGTCTAGCGACAGGGTCGCAAGGCCACGGGTGTTGCCAATCGCGTCGATGTCAAGCATAGAGAACCAAATCAGCCACGCCTCATCGTCTCCTTCTCGTTGCCAGTGTGAGAAAATCTGACGATCATCCTCCAAGGGTTGGATTGTGGAAACAGTGAGTTCAACAACCTTTAAAATATTGGACATAAAAGTACCTTGGGTACAATAAACTACAAGCCTCCACCTTACCCCCCCCCCGCTAAAAGTCTGTGACGGGCATCACATCTGGTGCGTTTTTTGTGAATGTCATCCTGAGCCCCGTATCAAGTACGGGACAGGCTCCGCGAAGGATCCCCAGGGCATTAAGAGATCCTTCGCTGCGCTCAGAATGACAATACTGCGGGCGCATAAATAATTTTCCTTACCACCCATCACTTTTGTCATCGTGAGCGCTGGTTTTCTCCATGCGCATTGCGAATGGATAAGAAAACCAAGCTATTCGGGAAGCAGCACGTACATTCTGGTTTCCGGATAATAGGCTCATCTTCCAAGGCATAGCCTTGGATTCGCCTATGTTTCCGGAAAGACGGAGAGACGTGATGGGTGGTAAGAATAATTCTCTATCCTGCAAAAAAGATGTTGAGCTTTGCGATGGTTTAGGATAAAAGGCCATTCCCTTGGTTAAGAAAGTCTTAACGGATGTGCTCAGGCAGGGGTGTCTAAAAGCGTTATGCGTGTCATAACACAACAGCAGCAAAGCCATTTTGGTAATGCTTGCGGCTCTTTGACGGCGTAGATCGGTAACAGGATTGCATATGCAAGAACAGACTATTCGTATACACCTGAAGGCGTTTGATCATCGTATTCTTGATCAATCGACGAAGGAGATTGTCTCCACCGCGCACCGCACCGGTGCAAAGTTGCGTGGCCCTGTGCCGTTGCCAACACGGATTGAGCGCTTTACCGTATGTCGCTCTCCACACATTGATAAAACATCACGCGAGCAGTTTGAAATTCGCACCCACAAGCGGTTGATCGATATTGTTGATCCAACCCCGCAGACCGTTGACGCCCTCATGAAGCTTGAGCTGGCATCCGGCGTGGATGTTGAAATCAAGCTGGCCGCAGCGTAAGGGGTGTCAGCAGCCATGAAACAGCGTACAGGACTCATCGCCCGCAAGGTGGGCATGACACGGTTGTATCTCCCCAGCGGTGAGTGCAAATCTGTGACCGTGCTCAGTATTGATAATTTACAGGTCGTTTCCACCAAAACTACTGACAAGCATGGCTATGATGCCGTGCAGCTGGGTATTGGTGCGCCAAAGCCGAAAAATGTTACCAAGGCTATGAAGGGCTATTTTGCCCAGCATAATGTGCCAGCCAAGCGCGTCTTAAAAGAGTTCCGCGTGGCCAATGATGCCCTGCTGCAGCCTGGTCAGGAATTGTCCGCTGCGCATTACCTGGTTGGTCAGTATGTTGATGTGACCGGTGTCACCATCGGTAAGGGTTTTGCCGGTGTGATGAAGCGCCACAATTTCGGTGGTTTGCGCGCCTCACACGGGGTGTCCATTTCACATCGTAGCCACGGGTCTACCGGCGGTCGTCAGGATCCAGGTAAAGTCTTTAAGGGTAAAAAAATGGCCGGCCATATGGGGCAGGTGCAAGTAACGCAACAGAATCTGCAAATCGCTGGTATTGATGAAGCGCGTGGCTTGATTTTGATTGATGGGGCGGTGCCTGGTGCTGATGAAGGCTATGTGTTCATTAAGGATGCGGTGAAAAAAGCCGCTCCAAAAGAATTGCCATATCCGGCTGCTATTAAAACAGGTGCGGCTGCGCCAGTGCAAGCGGTGGCAGAAGAGCCTGCTGCCCAGGAAGCACAAGCAGAAGTCGCTGCACTTGAAGCAGATCAGTCGGCGGAGTAAGGAATTATGAAAACGTCGATCATTACTTTTGATAATAAACCGGCTGGCGATATCACGCTGGAAGATGGTGTATTTGGCTTAACCCCGATTCGTCGCGATATTCTGGCGCGGGTGATTCAGTGGCAGTTGGCCAAGCGTCGTGCTGGTACACACAAAACCAAGGGTATCAGTGATATCAGCGGTACAACCCGCAAGCCATATAAGCAAAAAGGCAGTGGTAATGCCCGTCAGGGTAGCCTGCGTTCGCCGCAGTTTCGCGGTGGTGCGGTGATTTTTGGTCCTGTGGTGCGTGATCATGGCTTTAAGCTGAATAAGAAAATCCGCACATTGGGTTTGCGCATGGCCTTGTCTGCCAAAGCCAGTACGGGTGATCTCATTATTGTTGACAGTCTGCCGGATTTGAAAAAAACCAAAGAAGCAGCAGCCAAATTGACGGCTCTCGGTTTAACCAATGGTCTGTTCGTGGTGCACGCTGGTGGTAACGACGATTTCAAACGGGCGGTTGCCAACATCCCTAATATTGACGTGCTGCCTACTATCGGCGCCAACGTCTACAGCATTATCCGCCGCAAGAAACTGGTTCTTACCAAAGATGCCGTGGCAGAACTGACGTCGAGGTTAGCATGAGCCTGAAATATAAAGCCCTGGCGCAAAAGCGTCACGTTAACGACATTTCGCGCTACGACGTGATTGTGTCCCCTGTGGTGACGGAGAAATCCACCATGGTTAGCCAGTATAACCAGGTAACCTTTAAGGTTGCACCGGATGCTACCAAGCCGCAGATTAAACAGGCAGTAGAGTCCATCTTCGGGGTGAAGGTTACAGCGGTGAACACCCTGAACCGTCCTGGAAAAGTGAAAAAGTTTCGCGGCGTTACCGGTCGTCGTCCTGGCATTAAAAAAGCCGTGGTGACCCTGGCTGAAGGCCAGAGCATTGATATTTCGGCGGGAGTGTAAGCGATGGCCTTAAAATCCTTTAATCCTACCAGTCCCGGTCGGCGGCAGCTGATCCAGATTGACCGTAGAGGTCTCTGGAAAGGCAAGTCTGAAAAAAGCCTGACGGTTGGCTTGAAATCCAGCGGTGGTCGTAACAATCTTGGCCGTGTGACTAACTGGAACACCGGTGGTGGTCACAAGAAACGCTATCGTATTATCGACTTCAAACGCGGTAAGCACGATATGCCTGCTACTGTTGAGCGTCTGGAATATGATCCCAACCGCAGCGCGTTTATTGCTCTCATCACTTATACTGATGGTGAGAAGGCCTATATTATTGCTCCACAAAAACTGGAAGCTGGCGCAACTGTCGTTTCTGGTGAAAAGGTAGATGTGAAGCCTGGTAACGCCATGCCGCTAAAAAATATTCCGGTTGGTACTATTGTACACAATGTGGAGTTAAAGCCTGGCAAAGGTGCACAGCTGGCGCGCTCTGCCGGTGCCTCCGTACAACTGGTTGGTCGTGATCGTGATTATGCACAGATCAAACTGTCATCCGGCGAATTGCGGGTGGTGGCATCAGCCTGCATGGCAACCATTGGTGCGGTAAGCAATCCGGATCATCAGAATACCCAGATTGGTAAAGCCGGTCGTAACCGCTGGAAGGGCATCCGCCCTGTGGTGCGTGGTGTTGCCATGAACCCGATTGACCACCCGCATGGTGGTGGTGAAGGCAAAACCTCAGGTGGTCGCCATCCGGTGACGCCATGGGGCAAGCCTACTAAAGGCAAGAAAACCCGTCACAATAAGCGTACAGATAGCATGATTTTGCGCCGTCGCAAGTCTGGTAAGAAGTAGAGGTTAGGAACTCCGTATGGCACGTTCAGTTTGGAAAGGCCCGTTTGTTGATGCGTATCTGCTGAAAAAAGCAGAGAAGGT
>JANMDF010000266.1:0-2011 GCA_031376145.1 Alphaproteobacteria bacterium | reverse complement strand
TACGTCGCGAAACGTATACTGAGCGTGATCTTGAGGGACTGAGCAAGTATGAGAAAAATCAGTTGCGCTACCTGGACGGTGAACGCCGTGGGCTTTTCAAGCGCCCCAAAGGTATACCTAAAAACTGGATAAAAGAAAAAGCCGATAACGGTGCAGGTGTGATGTATTATCATCCGGAAAAAGGGAAAGGCAATTCCATCCGCATTGCAGCGGGTCATAAAACTCATAAGGAACCTCGTTATCGAGAAGATTATGTAAAGCAGCAGATTAACGGGAATGTTTACGATCAATTTGGAAATGTCGTTGATCAAGATGCGCCGGAAGCGCATATTCCGCTCAAAGATTTCAAATTCGACATCGGGAAATATTAACATGGCTAGAAAACTTTACCGAAATCTAAATTATATTTATAAATATCAAATTGTTGATAACTTAAGAAGAATGAGCGACCGTTCCATTCAGGAGTACGCCTGGAATAGCGATAAGGTGTTTAGCTCTTTGATCTTTGACGCCGATCATCTTACAGAAAATGGGTTGGGCTCGGCACTGAATGATGGGTTGTTGATTTTTGGCGAAGAAATTGACGCATTGTTTGATCCACTCGTTGAACTGAGCTATGTGACAGATAATGATAAATTCAGCATCGCAGAACAACTTGACTTGCCGGGCACGCAGGAGGTGCGCCGTCGTGCGGCCGAACTGTTACCTCTGGTAGAAAATGCCAGCAGTGCGGGCAGTGATGTCGAGTTTTATGCTTGGGTTCACGTTCCGTATACAAACGGTACAGTACCGGCGAAGCATAATGTCACGTGTGATGAGCGACCAAACGGTTCTTTTCACATCATTGAGCGCAACAGAGAAGTCTCCGACGCAGACTACGCCCGCTTTCAGTTCAACATCGGCGACATCGTGCGTTGCACGAAAACGCATGACAATACCATTTTCAAACGGACGATTCTGACGGCTGTAGAAAAAGTCGGTTATGAAGAGGTTATTCCCTGATCGCACTGCCAGTTGTCTGCTGTTGTCACCTTCAACGTGCAACAATACCGGCGAGTAGATCGGCGTCAATGCAAGGAAACGTCATTGAATAACGCGTACTTTTTAAAGGAAAGCAAATACAGAGTTTGCCAATGCCTCCCCCGTACGCGTGACATCCTCGGGCGTGCTGACATGATACCAGGCACCGTCATGCACCAGTCCAGACAGCCGTCTTTGGGCAATGGCCTGATCGTATAACACATTTAAGGAGAAACGTCCCGGTGCTGCGCTGTGAAACAGGCGCGGGTGCAACAGCTGAACACCTGTGTAAATATAGGGTGCACTGGCTTGATCACCACGGCGGCGCAGTTGGCCGCCAGGCTCCATGAAGAAGTCACCGGAACCATCAAAATGTGTGGCCTTATCTGTGGGGTACAGCATCAGCAGCGCATCCATGTCATCCCGCCAGGCGTTGGCAAGGCGTGACAGGGCAGGGGTTGTATCATCCAGCCACAGGCTATCGCCATTAATGGCGAAAAAAGGGTGATTCCCCAGTAATGGCAGGGCTTGCAGAATGCCACCACCGGTTTCCAGCAGTTCTGTTTCTTCACTGGTGTGAATGTTCACGCGCTTTTCATCGGCCAGATGCTGGCGCATCACATCCGCCAGATAATGTACGTTAACCACCACATTCTGACAACCTGCCGCCAGTACTTTATCCAAAATACGGTCAAACAATGTTATATTGCCAACCTTCACCAGGGGTTTGGGAATGGTATTGGTCAGGGGACGCATACGCGTACCCAGGCCAGCGGCAAGAATCATGGCGGTGTTCACGCGGTTGGCCATAGCTGTTGCTGATCCAGAAAACGTCTAATATCCGCCAGCATGGGTTCGGCTGCAATGTTGAGACGCACCCAGTGCCAGACGCGAGGCAGGTGATGCAGGTAATGCGGCTTGCCGTCGCGGCGTTGCAGGCGGTTAAAAATGCCAATGATCTTAAAGGCACGTTGTGCCCCAAGAATATGAT
>JANMDF010000265.1:0-16952 GCA_031376145.1 Alphaproteobacteria bacterium | reverse complement strand
CAATTTCATAGGCACTGGTGTCAGCGAAAATACCTTCCAACAGGCGATACGTCATATAATGGCTAGAGCGATGCCCGTGAAAATGACCAAGGATGGGCATTGCTGCCAGCGCAAGATCACCAACGGCATCAAGGGCTTTGTGGCGGACGCATTCATCATCAAAGCGCAGGCCGTCTGTATTTAATACGGTATCACCATCAACCACGACAGCATTATCCAGTGAACCACCCCGTGCCAGACCGGCGGCGCGCAGTTGTTCTACTTCATGCAGGAAGCCAAACGTCCGAGCCTTGGCTACCGCCTGGCGGTACGTTCTGGGGGTCACGGCAAAACTGAACGTCTGCGCGCCAATAGCGGCACTATCAAAATCAATGTCAAAGGATACCTGCAGCTGATTGCAGGGGGTAATGCGCACCCATTTATTGCCGTCCTCAACGGTAACGGTCTTTAAAATCTTGAGGACACGACGCTGGGCGTACTGGCGGGTAATGCCTGCACAATCAATGAGGAATACGAAGGGTTGCGCACTGCCATCCATCACAGGCAGTTCTGCGCCATCCACGTCAATAATGGCATTATCAATACCCATGGCATACAGGGCAGACATGAGGTGTTCCACGGTACCAACCTGTGCGCCACTGTCATGCATCAGGGTTGTGCATAGTGGCGATGGCGCAACATTTTCCCAGTGTGCCTGAATCTCTGGTTTATCTGAGAGATCAATGCGGCGGAAACGAATGCCGGTATCAACATCTGCCGGATGCAGGGTCATGGTCACGGCTGCACCAGAGTGCAGGCCAATACCACGGCAGTGAATGGGATTTTTCAGCGTCTGTTGCGCCTGCGACAAGAATGCGGTCATGTTTTGCTGCTCATTTATTTTTAATTTAGGACTTACGCGAAACATCCTTGTCAGCCTGAACGAAGTGAAGGATCTCAATGCTCCATGGGATCCCTCGCTACGCTCAGGATGACGAAAATCTTTGTTTCACCTGAGCCGTAATATTCTTAATTGTCTTGAGGATATCCGTTGTCTGTCCAGACAGCAAATCACACTTTGTTGCAGATTGTAACAATGCGGTTTGCCTCATCACTTTGGCACGGTTTGTGCATCAGTCTCAGCAAACCATAAAAAGGATTTGTGAGGCAATGCCACGGTATTTCATACTTCTGCTGGGATTATTACTCAATACGGCCAGTGCTGAGGCTGCCATGACGCGCATCAAGGATATCGCCGATTTTGAAGGCGTACGCGATAACATGCTGGTGGGTTATGGCCTGGTAGTTGGTCTTAATGGCACCGGTGATTCCCTGAACAAATCCATTTTCACCAAAGAAAGCGTGATCGGCATGCTGGAGCGTCTGGGTGTTAATGCCCGCGATGCATCTCTCAAAACCAATAACGTTGCCGCCGTGATGGTGACTGCAACGCTGCCGCCTTTTGCCCGCCAGGGCAACCGGATTGATGTCAGTGTTTCGGCAATTGGCGATGCCAAGAATTTACAAGGTGGAACGCTGGTTGTTACACCGCTGATGGGTGCGGATGGTGAAGTGTACGCTGTGGGGCAAGGCCCGGTTGCTACCGGTGGTTTCTCGGCACAGGGACAGGGTGCCAGTGTCACCAAGGGTGTGCCTACCAGTGGTCGCATTGCGAACGGTGCCATTGTCGAACAGGAAATCAACTTTGATCTGAAATCCATGCATGAGGTGCGGTTATCCCTCAAGAACCCGGATTTTACGACAGCAAGACGGGTGGCCAGTGCTATTAATCAAAGCCTGGGTGTAACAGCAGCCAGTTCCAGTGATTCCGGTACAGTCGTTGTTGAGATTCCCAGCGATTTTGCCGGTGATCCGGTCGGTTTGATGACCAAGGTAGAACAGTTACCAGTACAGCCTGATACCGCCGCCCGCGTGGTAATTGATGAAAATTCCGGCATCGTGGTGATTGGCGAAAACGTACGCATCAGTACTGTAGCCATTGCCCAGGGTAATTTGACCATTCGGGTGACGGAAACACCGCAGGTATCACAACCGGGGCCATTCTCGCAGGTTGGAGAAACGGTAGTTGTGCCCAGAACTGATATTCAGGTTGATGAAGATACCGACAGCAAGCTGGCGGTGGTTAACGAGGGCGTAAGTCTTCAGGAACTGGTTTCCGGTCTCAATGCCCTGGGTGTGGGCCCCCGTGATTTGATTTCTATTCTACAGAGCATCAAAGCCGCCGGTGCGCTGCAGGCTGAAATTGAGGTGATGTAACATGCTGAATCTCAATATGGATCTAGCCAATCTGCAACAGAGCCGCCAGGCAGAACAGAATCTACTGGCCAAAAACACCGATGGTAGCCTGACAAGTACAGGCAAAGACTTTGAAGCCGTTTTCATCACCCAGATGCTGCAGCCTATGTTTGAAGGACTGGAAAGTGATGGTCTGTTCAGCGGTGGACAGTCAGAAAAAATCTATCGCAGCATGCTGCTGGATCAATACGGCAAAATGATGGCGGAGCACAGCAGAATTGGCATTGCCGATGCCGTGAATAAGGAAATGTTACGTTTACAGGAGGTACAATCCCAATGACCACAAAGATTATGACTAAGCCAGTCCTTACCAATCCGGCAGGAAGTCTGCTGGAAATCATCTATAGGCTCAGTGAACTATTGCAGGAAGAAACTGCACTGCTGCGCCGCCAAGATGTGGCTGCAATTCTGCCTATCCAGGATTCAAAAAGTCAGTTGTTCATTGCCTACAGCGAGGCCATAGCTGCCATTGAGGCGGATCCCAGCCAGCTGCAGGACATGGATGAAGCTGCCCGCGCCCATCTCGCCAGCGCCATGAATAGCCTGGCTGAGGTGATGCAGGATAACCGCCGTGCGCTCAAAGCCGCACGCGACAGTCGCCGTTTTGTGCTGGATGCGATCCGCACCGCTGTGCAGGAACAACAGGCGCAGGTGACATCGTATAACCGTGGCGGCAAGACCCAGCACAGTGTGTATGCAAAATCCAGCAAAACGGCTGTTTCTGTTGCTGTCAATCAGCAGATGTAATGATGAACAGGTAGGATGTTGCCATGTCTTTAACCCTAGCCTTACGCAGCGCATTAACCGGCATCAGCGTCAGCCAGGTGGCACTGAATGTGGCATCGTCCAACATTACCAATGCCAACACGCCAGGCTATACCCGCAAAGTTGCTGATCTGACCACCCAGGTACTGGGCGCGGAAAATGGTCTGGGTGGGGGTGTTTCTGTTGCCTCCATCAGCCGTCAGGTCAATCAGAGTCTGCAGTTGGAAATGCGTAGCCAGACGTCTGTACTGGCGGGGGATAACGTGCGCATGGATTTTGTACAGCGTACCGAACAGATCTTTGGCAACGTGAACGACAACAGTTCCCTTACCAATACCATTACCGATCTGACCAACAGCTTTGCCAATCTGGCCTTACAACCGGCGGATCCGATCCGCCAGACGGAACTGGTCAATATTGCCCGTGATCTTGCCAGTCAGATTGGCAGCGCATCTGGTACTATTCAAGGATTGCGCAAGGATGTGGATCAGGAAATTGCCGTATCTGTTGAGGAGGTCAACACGGCATTGGATGCCATTGTGCAGTTGAATGAGAAAATCACCCGCAACACCATCACCGGAGCCCCAACCGGCGATCTTGAGGATCAGCGGGATCAAGCCATTGCCGTCGTTGCGAGTCAGCTGGATGTACGGTTGTTCAGCAGAAACAATAATGAAGTCGTGCTGTATACCAGCAATGGTTATAAGTTGGTAGACAGTGATGCACAGCATCTTGAGTACAAACCGGTTGCCTCCATTGACCCCACAGTCACTTATATTGACGGTGGATTTAATGCCATTACCTTTGAAAATTCCAGCCTGAATACAGATCTGACCAATTCTTTCCGGGCTGGTCGCATTAAAGGACTGGTGGACTTACGCGATAACATCCTGCCCAGTATGGGCGAGCAGTTGGAAAATATTTCCCATACCCTGCACGACCTGGTGAACAGCGTTCACAATCAGGGCACCAGCTATCCACCACCATCCATCCTGACCGGTACACGCGGCATTAATGCCACCGATCCCTTTTATGCAGAAGGAAATATCCGGGTTGCGGTGCTTGATACCAGCGGCAACTATGAAGATTATGTCGATATTGATTTAAACGCGCTGACACAACCGGGACCAACCACTATCAACGATCTGATTACAGGGCTGAACAGCCAGACTACGGCTATTGGCGGGGTGCAGTTGGATACCCTTGTAGAATTCAGTATCAGCAGTGACGGTAAATTAAAGGTTGCTGCTATCAACACCAATGACCGCTTTGCCATTGGTAATGCGCCCAGCCCGGCTGCAGCGTCCGTCGAACGCGTCAGCGGCCAGGATCAAGGATTCAGTGAATATTTTGGTCTGAACGACTTTTTCACCAGTAACGTGCGGGAAACCAATCCGGAACGCCTCATTGGCCGTACAACCGTCAGCAGCAGCACAGCGTTTACCGGCACTGGCACGGTACGCTTCGGCGTGACAAATGCGAATGGTACGGTGCTGAACAGCTATGATCTGAATCTCACTACCTTTGCCGGGACAACGGTAGGGGATGTGGTGAATGCTATTAATGCAGCCCCTGGGCTTAGCATGACAGCTTCCATTGGCAGTGATGGTCGTCTGCGTCTGGTGGCGGACAACAGCGACGAGAGCGTGGAATTGACGCTGTTAAATCCAGCGGCGAATGAGACCAGTACTGGCAAGAATTTTGTCAAATTCTTTGATTTTCAGGATCCCCGCTATACGGCAACATCACTCAGAGTCCGTGAGAACCTAGTGGCCAATCCGCAGGAAGTGGCTTCAGGAAAATTGAATAACCAGACGATTACCCTGCCGATTACCACACCCATCACCGGGGTTGCCCCAGGGGATGCAAGCATCGCGCAAAGCCTGGTTGATGTATTCAATAAAGCTGTGGAATTCCCCAAAGTGGGAGACATCAGCGGCATTCGCAGTAGTCTTACCAGCTATGCATCCCTGTTTTTATCCAGCAACGCCCGCACCAATGCCCGATTTGAAGATGCCTTCCGTAGCCAGCAGTCGCTGTTTGATGAGTTGAGCCTGCGCAATTCCTCGGTCAGCGGCGTGGATATTGAAAGTGAAATGGCCAGTCTGACACTGATTGAAAGTGCGTACAACGCCTCATCTCAGGTGATCCGGGTCACCAATCAGATGTTTGACCAATTAGAACGCCTGCTGGGTTAACCGGTAAGGACTAGGAGAATAATATGCTTGATCGTCTTGGTACTTTTGCAAAATTTAATAATACACAAAGTTACGTTAACCAGATTCAACAGCGTGCTTTTGATCTGCAGACCCAGATCAGCAGTGGTAAGAAGTCACAGACTTACAGTGGCATCTATCAGGAATCAGGTCGCCTGGTATCCCTGGAAGCAACACAATCCCGTACCAAACAGTTCATGGATGCCATTACCCTGGTGGGAACGCGCATGAATACCATGGAAGTGCAGATGAATTCACTGCTGGATAATGCTATTCAACTGAAAAGCACATTGGTGAGTGCCGTGAACAATGGCAATGCTGCCTTTATGGCACTGGGTGAGCAGGCTGATCAATTGCTGCAGCAGACCGGTAACGTTCTGAATACCAGAGATGGTGATGTATATCTGTTTGCCGGGACACGTACAGATACAGCCCCGGTAGATTTTACCCAGATGACGGCAGTCCCCGATGCGCTGACTATTGATACAGAGTATTATCAAGGGGATCAGAATAAACTGACCGTCAAGATTGATAACGATTTTACCCTGGAATATGGCATAAAGGCTGATGATCCGGCTTTTGAAACCTATATTCGCGGCCTGCGCATCATCAAGGCTAACCCCTCCGATCCTGTTAAATTACGTGAAGCTATGGATCTGATTGATGATGCCATCGGTGGTCTTAATAAGAATATCAGCCAACTGGGGGCAAAATCAAAAGCCCTGGATGTGGCGCGTATTCGCCATGAAGATAATAAAACGGTGCTGGCCACCAGTATTGGTAATATTGAAGATACCAATATTGTTGAGGCTACCAGTCGCCTGTCATCGGAGGAAACCATCCTGCAGGCAGCGTATTTGACCATTTCCCGAATCAGTCGGCTGAGTTTGGTACAGTTCTTGAATTAAAGAAGATTAGGCAGAGCATCTCTTGTCATTCTGAGCGTAGCGAAGAATCTAAAGATATCAAGAGATCCTTCGCTGCGCTCAGGATGACGGAAACGCTTGTTTATGAGGGCACTGAATTAAAGAAATATTATAAATTGAGGAGGAATATTATGGACTACAACTTCAGGTATAGTGAATCCGCCACCGCCTATGACACTGATTATGAGAGCACTGCCATGTTAAGTAACAGTTTATCCCGTACGTTACCCGCCGATGATCTGGGCAGCCTTGACAGTGTGATCATTAACAACAAATTTGGCACGCTGTGTCTGCAGCCGGAAAGTTTCCTGCATTTTGCATCCGGCCTGGTGGGATTGCCAGAATATACTCGCTTTGCCCTCAGTTCAATTCCTGGAGTGGGAACAGACAGCAAATTCCGTCTGTTGCAGAATTTAGATGAGGCGAATCTGTCTTTTCTGGTATTGCCGACAACAGCGGCAGATGCCTTACTGGAAAGCACAGACGTTGAGCATCTGGCCAAAACATTTAATATCCGCAATGATAATCTGATTATCATGCATATTGTCACCATGCGTGAAAATGATAAAGGTGCCATCAGTATGACGCTGAATATGAAAGCACCGATCATTGCCGATGCCGGCACACAAACCGCGCTGCAATACGTCCTGCCCAGTAATAAATATGATGTGCAGCAGCCGTTTAAGGTATAGTGACGGCAGGTAACGTCACCGTAAATGTCACCAGGTTCTTACTGCTTTTGACATCCAGCCTGCCCTGGTGGTGTTCTATAATATTTCTCACAATAGTCAGCCCCAGGCCGGTGCCTGGGGCTTTGCTGTTGCGGGCACTGCGGCTGCGGAAGAAGCGTTCTGTCAGGCGTGGAATATCTTCGGCGGCAATGCCGTCACTGGTATTGCTGATGCTGAGCGTTAGATAATCTCCCTGTTGCTGTACGTCCAGGGTAATCTCTGTGTGTTCGTTGCCGTATTTAATGGCGTTATCCAGCAGGTTCTGCAGCAGTTGCGCCAGTTCATCCCCATCCCCCATCACCGTAATCTCCACATACTGCCAGGTTGCGGTAATGGTCATGCCGCGATCTGCTGCCTTCAGGGAGAGACTGGCTGTTATCTTATCAACAAGTGGTTTCAGCGGCACATGATCTTGTGCCGGGGTAGCCAGGTTGCGCTGCAGTTTTGACAGTGACAGCAGATCCTGAATCAGGCGGCGCATGCGTTCGGCCTGATCCTGCATAATCCCCAGGAAGCGTTGCCGGGCAGCGGGGTCATTCTGCGCGCCACTTTGCAGTGTCTCAATAAATCCCTGCAGGGCGGTCAGCGGTGTATTCAATTCATGACTGGCATAGGCAATAAAGTCCGCCTGTGCCTGTTCGGATTTTTTCTGTTCGGTGACATCATGTAGGGTCATGATGAGGCGGGTGCGCGCTCCGGGCAGTTCCGGAATGGGTTCGGTAATCAGCTGATAGTAACGCTCATTGCCCCCGGCAAAATGCACCTCAACGGTTTGTCCCAGCTGTGTTTGTAAGGTTGCCGTTACGGCCTGCAAAATTTCCGGCTGTCGAACGACCGCAGACAGCAGTTTTTCTTCTAATTGTTCCCCAAACAAGTGTCTTGCAGCCAGATTACCGCGAATAATGCGATAATTCTCGGTAATCATCAACAGAGCGTCCGGCAGTCTCTCCAGAATCAACAGACGGAATTGCAGTCGCTGTTCCTGATTGGTGAGATGTCGTTGCAGGGCATAGGTAAAGGAGGTCAGGCGATCCGGCATGGATTGTTCAGGATAACTGTTGCCGCCATCAATGAGGTTAAACAGGTCTTCCGCCGCGCTCTTAAGGCCAGCTTCCCGACTGAAGTGTAGCCATTGCAGCATGAAACTGCCAACAAAAGCACTGAGCATTAGTAATACAAGGCTATAGATATCGAGTGCTGCTGTGCCGTACAACGTGAACAGTGCCGCTGCAAGCGGCAGAATGCCAAGCAGACTCAACCACAGGACGCGGTGCAAGCTCTAGCCTGCGTTGTGGGCGGCAAAGGCCGCTGCGGTGACAATATCAGAAACACTGGCATTCATCTGCACGATCTGGGCAGATTTCTCCAGCCCCACCAGCAAGGGACCAATAACTGTCCCGCCGGTAAATACCTGTACCAGTTTGGAAGAGACATGCGCGGTGTGCAGTGCCGGCATAATCAGCACGTTAGCGGTATCTGTCAGACGACAGAACGGGTACAACTGCAGCATGTCCTTGTTGAGCGCAACATCCGCCGTCATTTCCCCATCATACTCAAAATCTACCTTGCGGCTGTCCAGGACTTTAATGGCTTGGCGCAGGCGGTCTGCCCGTTCACGCATGGGACTGCCGAAGTTTGAGAACGACAGCAACGCAACGCGGGGTACATGCCCCATCCGCCGTGCCATGCGGGCGGTACTGGTGGCAATATCCGCCATGACTTCCGGGGCGGGCAGTTCGTGAATGGTGGTATCGGCGATAAACACCGTACGGCCTTTATGAATGACAATCTGCATGCCAAATACACAGTTGTCTTTTGCAGGACTTAAAACATTGCTGATGTCGTTATAGCTGATGGTGTAGTTACGGGTAAGGCCGGTGACCAGCGCGTCCGCATCACCGGCATCCACCATGCTGGCGGCAAACACATTGCGTTCCCGTGCCAGCATCCGGTAGCAGTCGCGCAACAGCACGCCCTTGCGCTGCAACTTTGTATACAGACGCTGAACATAGCCTTCAAATTTAGGATGACTGCGGGCGCGAAAGATTTCCAGACCGGTAATATCTAATCCAGCATTGCGGGCGGTGGTAACAACGTCACCGTCAATGCCTTCGATTAAAATAGGCTGGCCATAACCGGCATTACGAAAAGCAATGGCGGCACGGATGATCTTTTCTTCCTCACCCTCGGCAAAGACCACGCGGCGGGGCTTCTGCTGCACGGAATCAAAAATAGCCTGCAGTGTACTGACACTGGGATCAAGGCGTGCGGATAAGGTGCGGCGATAGGCGGCAAAATCATGAATGGGTTTGCGGGCAACACCACTGTCCATGGCAGCTTTGGCTACGGCAGCGGGAATGCGTGAAATCAGGCGTGGATCAAAAGGCACTGGAATCAGATAATCCGGCCCGAAGCGCAGATGCTTGCCAGCATAAGCGGCATCAACTTCATCCGGCACATCTTCCCTTGCCAGCATGGCCAGTGCCTCAGCTGCAGCAATTTTCATGGCATCGTTAATCGTACTGGCACGCACATCCAGCGCGCCGCGAAAAATATAGGGAAAACCCAACACGTTATTGATCTGGTTAGGATAGTCTGAACGTCCGGTGGCGACAATTGCATCATTGCGAATGGCACGAACCTCTTCGGGGGTAATTTCCGGATCGGGGTTAGCGCAGGCAAAAATAATGGGTTTAGCCTGCATGCTGGCCACCATCTCGGCCGTTACAGCACCTTTGGCGGACAGACCAATAAAGACGTCCGCACCCACCATGGCCTGTGCCAGGGTGCGTGCCTCTGTTTCAGCCGCATGCGCGGATTTCCACTGATTCATGCTTTCGGTACGTCCCTGGTAAATCACGCCCTTGGTATCGCACATGATCAGGTTGTTGTGGGGTAATCCGGTGCTTTTAATCAACTCAGCACATGCCACCGCAGCCGCACCAGCACCATTCATGACAATCTTTACAGTGTGAATGGAGCGGCCAGTGATGTGCAGGGCATTGATCAGGCCTGCCAGGGTAATAATGGCGGTGCCATGCTGATCATCATGAAAGACAGGAATATCCATTTTTTCGCGCAAGGCCTGCTCAATAATAAAGCATTCCGGGGCTTTGATATCTTCAAGATTAATACCACCAAAAGTGGGAGAGAGAAATCGTACACAGTTGATAAACTCATCAACGTTTTCCGTATCCACTTCCAGATCAATGCTGTCTACATCGGCAAAGCGTTTGAACAGAACAGATTTACCTTCCATGACCGGCTTTGAAGCCAACGCTCCAAGATTGCCCAGTCCCAGTACCGCCGTACCATTGGAGATCACCGCCACCAGATTGCCCTTGGCGGTATAATCATAGGCGGCATCTGGATCCTCGTGAATCACACGACAGGGTACAGCAACGCCTGGTGAGTAGGCTAAAGCCAGATCGCGTTGTGTGGTCAGCGGTTTTGATGGGGTGATCTCAATTTTGCCAGGCTTGGGGAACTGGTGAAACTCCAGGGCTTCTTGATCAGTCACGCGGGCGGTTGGATTGGCCATAGGATATATCGCTCATGGGTTGCTTGCTTTTCTGGTTAGCGGTATACAGCCTTATTGCCAAGAGTTTTTCCCATGCCCCCTGCTGTTGCCAAGCCCGTTGAAGATTCCACCCTGACGCCGATGATGGCGCAGTATGTTGCTGTAAAAAAACAGCATCCTGATTGTGTTGTGCTGTTCCGCCTGGGCGATTTTTATGAGATTTTTTTTGAAGATGCGGCACCAGTGGCATCCGCATTGGGAATTCAACTGACCCGCCGTAACAAACAGAATGATGATGACATTCCGATGTGCGGCATTCCCTGGCATCAGCTGGATAATTACCTGCCGCAGCTGATCAACAAGGGATTCCGAGTAGCCTTGTGTGAACAGCTGGAAGATCCGGCTGAGGCTAAAAAGCGTGGTGGCAAGGTGCTGGTGGAACGTGGTGTCGTCAGAATTGTAACCCCTGGTACATTGTATGAAGACACGCTCCTGGATGCGGCCAGCAATAATTTTCTGGCAGCAGTGGCGATGGTGCAGCAGCAACTGGCGGTGGCCTGGCTGGATATGTCTACCGGTACTTTTCAGGTGCAGGCAGTGGCTATGGCGGATATGCCGGCTTTATTGGCACGCATTCATCCCAGCGAACTGCTGATCCCAGAGTATTTACGCCAGATGCCAGCATTGTTTGAAGTGTGGCAGGCCTGGAAAGCCTCATTGACAGTGTTGCCGGATGCCCCGTTTCATCCCATGGCAGCACAGCAGCGGTTGCTGCATCTCTATAAAGCCGACAGTCTGGACAGTTTCGGCACCTTCAGCCAGTGCGATGTCGCTGCCGCAGGTGCGGTGGTACATTATCTGGAGTTAACCCAGAAAGGCAATCTGCCGAAGGTTAACCGCCTGACACAGCTGAAGGCAGAACAGTTTCTGCATCTGGATGCCGCAACCCGCCGCAACCTGGAACTGTTCAACACCCAGACTGGTGAGCGCAAGGGCAGTCTACTCGCCACCATTGATCACACCATAACATCGGCGGGTGGTCGCCTGTTGCGCCAGTGGCTGGCAGCCCCCCTGCTGGATGCTGATCTGATCAATGCGCGCCTTGATGCAGTGACAGCCTGGATGGGATGCACAGTGCAGGATGCGTTTACCGCCATGCTGCAGCGGTTGCCGGATATTCAACGTGCGCTATCCCGGATCAGTTTGCAGAAGGCAAGTCCCAGAGACCTGGCGGCCATCTACCAGGGGCTTGATCTAGCAGAACAGCTTGCCAGTGCTTTGCGGCAATTACCAATCCCGCCGCTGTTGTTACAACAGGTCGCGGATGCATTGCCGATATGCCTGAGCCTGACCAGTGATCTGGAAAATGCATTGGCAGACGATCTGCCCATGCTGGCGCGGGATGGAGGATTTATCCGTCAGGGGTACAACCCGCGCCTGGATGAGATTAAAACACTGCAGCAAGAAGGCCAGAGGCTGATTGCCGGTCTGGAGCAACGCTATAAAAACGACAGCGGTGTTTCCGGTTTGAAAATAAAATATAACAATGTTTTGGGCTACTTTATCGAAGTCCCGCCACGCAATGCGGATGGGTTGCCAGAACAGTTTATTCATCGTCAGACATTGGCCAACGCTGCCCGCTTCACCACCGTGGAACTCAACGATCTGCAAAGCCGCATATTGCGGGCGGACAGTGAGGCTCTGGGGCTGGAACTGGAGATTTTTCAGCAGCTGTGCACCAGTGTGCTGCACAACAGTGATATTTTGCAGCGAGCGGCGGAAGCCCTGGCCATTCTCGATGTAACTCTGGCACTGGCCGTGCTGGCTGCAGACGAAAACTATTGCAGGCCGCTGGTGGATCACAGTCAGGCTTTTGCGATTGTGGACGGGCGGCATCCAGTGGTTGCAGCAGCGTTACAGCAACGCCATGCGACACCGTTTGTCGGCAATGATTGTTCTCTCGCTAATGATCAAAAAATATGGCTACTCACCGGCCCGAATATGGCTGGGAAAAGCACATTCTTACGGCAAAATGCGCTGATTGCTATTCTGGCGCAGATGGGCAGTTATGTGCCCGCCAGGCAGGCGCATATTGGCCTGGTGGATGCAGTCTATAGCCGCGTCGGTGCGGCGGACGATCTGGCGCAGGGACGCTCCACGTTCATGGTGGAAATGGTGGAAACGGCGGCCATCTTGAATCAAGCGACAGATCGCAGCCTGGTCATACTTGATGAAATTGGTCGTGGCACGGCAACCTATGACGGTTTAAGTATTGCCTGGGCGACATTGGAATACCTGCACGCAGTGAATCAGTGCCGCACCCTGTTTGCCACGCATTATCATGAACTCAATGTCCTGGAAGATAAACTGTCCGGTCTTACCTGTTACACCATGCGTGTTGAAGAGACTTCAGATGGTGTGGTGTTTCTACATAAAGTCGGCAAGGGACGTGCCGGACGCTCATTTGGTATCTATGTGGCACAGCTGGCAGGGATGCCGGAGGCTGTGTTGCATCGGGCAGAAGAACTGTTACAGCGTCTGGAAAAAGACGCGCATCAGCACGGCCTTGGCGATCTGCCACTATTCAGGCCACAGCATTTTGTGCGCACCGCACCAGTGGCTTCTCCGATTGAGCAGGCATTGAAAGGACTTGATCTCAGCAGTTTGTCACCGAAACAGGCACTGGATCAATTGTATCTCTGGCAGCAGCAGGTTGCTGGATAGATGCGTCTTGCCTTATACCAGCCTGATATTCCCCAGAACACCGGCACGATACTACGCATGGCGGCCTGCCTGGGTGTGCCTGTTGATATTATTGAACCATGCGGCTTTGTCCTGGATGATGCCCGCTTCAGGCGGGCGTTGATGGATTATGCGGCATTGCTGCATTATGAGCGACATAAGGATTACCACAGCTTTGCTGCAAAGCGGGGATCTAGTCGGATCATCCTGTTAACCACTAAAGACCATAAAAAATATATGGACTTTGATTTTCATTCGAGTGATACCCTGCTGCTGGGCAGTGAATCGGCTGGCGTGCCGGATGCTGTGCATGCCAGTGTTGATGCCCGGCTTACGATTCCTATGCAGCACGGGGCACGCTCATTAAATGTTGCGGTAAGTGCCGCAATGGTCTTGGGCGAAGCCTTGCGACAGACACAATGGAATACAGCATAAATGGATAGTATGGCTTCTCAAAAACAGCAGGCTGCACACTGGTTCCAGGAATTGCGCGATCAGATTTGTGCCAGTTATGAAGCGCTGGAGCGGGCAGTATCACCAGAACAACCTGCCTGCTTTGAACGCAAAACCTGGCAGCGTCCGGGTGGCGGTGGTGGTGAAATGTCAGTAATGCATGGTCGCGTTTTTGAAAAAGTCGGGGTCAATATCTCAACGGTGCATGGTGTTTTTGCCCCTGAATTTCGCGAAAAGATCCCTGGCGCGGATCAGGACGGTGCATTCTGGGCAAGCGGCATCTCACTGGTGGCGCATCCCGTATCACCACTGGTGCCGGCGGCGCATTTCAATACCCGCTATATTGTTACCAGCAAAGACTGGTTTGGTGGGGGGGGTGATCTAACGCCTACGTTCCCGCTGGACAAGGAAACAGCAGCTTTCCATCAGGCGTTCAAAGACGCCTGTGATCGGCATCACCCAGACTACTACCCAAAATATAAAGCCTGGTGTGATGAGTATTTTTTTCTACCACATCGCTCTGAAGCGCGTGGGGTGGGCGGTATTTTCTATGATAATCTCAACAGTGGTGACTGGGCGGCAGATTTCGCCTTTACGCAGGATGTGGGGCGGGCTTTTGCCGCCGTATATCCACAGATTATCAGGCAAAAAATGCATCTGCCCTGGGATGATACCCACAAAGAAGCCCAATTGGTGAAACGGGGGCGTTATGTGGAGTTTAATCTGCTGTATGATCGTGGAACATTGTTTGGCCTGAAAACCCAGGGGAATATTGAGGCGATTCTGATGTCTCTGCCACCCATGGCGCGCTGGCCGTAGTGTTATCGGGTAATGCTTTCCAGCCGCTGCTGGTAATTAATGGCCTTGGCCAGGGCTGCGGGGTCAGCATAGGCACCGGACGTCTCAAAGGAATTGCGGGCAAAGGCAACTTCGGATGGTGGCTTGAGAAGTTCCAAGGGATTTTCTGGCAAAGGAATAAAACCATCGCCGGATGTTGTATTAAGCACGGAGTTATTGACGGCGTTTGTCAAAATAGAAGCAATCATGGTCGGCAGCATCAAGCCATGGCGTCCAAGCCCCAGGCTGGTATATTGTGCTATATGATGCTGGGAGCTGTCTGCAACAAATTCTCTGAATGTCGGGCATATACTGCCGGTTTCTGGATCAAGAAAATCACCACTTTTCGAGGATCGCTCCATATCGTCAAATGATGATACGATGATAATTGTTTCATCTTCAATGGTTTTGATAAGGATTCCATTGTCCCGTAATACGGATTTATCCGCGTTGTCCAGTGTTTGGCTGATTGTTTTTATATTATTACAGTATTTGGGAATCTCTTCATCCTGCATATTAATAATACGAAAAGTAGTATTGCTTTTATTACTGCCAATGGGTGCAATCCCAGCGCAGTCAACAAGCAGAAATTGTTTTTCTGCCAGAATTTTTTCTTCAGGGGTGTAGGATGAAGAAGCAAGTAGATTGTTGAAAGACTTAGCAATCAGCGCACCGTAGCTGTAAGTCATAACGTTAATTTTCCTGCAATTGCGCAGGCACAGATCAAAGTCTTTCTCTTTTATTTCCAGTGTTTCATCAAAGAAATCCTGATAAAGCCCGCTTAAATAGCGTGTTGAGAATGTGGCAGCATAATTCTCCGTGGGGAGTTCTTCTATGCTGAAACGATTGCGCGTGGCAAAAAAATCCAGGTAGCCGCGCATGGGAATATCCAGGGGGTGCTGGCAGGTTAGGATTTGCAGGGTGGTATCGTGCAGATGTCGACGCCCTATTAAGCGCTCAGCAGCAGAACCCATACCGTTTGCTTTTCTGGGATCGTAAGAATTTAACCCGCCGGTTGCCAAAATGGATGGTGCAGTAAATACTCTTTCAGGGGGTATATTTATCCGCAGATTAAATGGATGCTCCGTTGACGGCGGGCAACGCTGATGGATGACAATATCAGTTGCAATGTTTGGCAGCACATGTATGTTTTTATATTATATTTTACTAGTATGCAATATTTGTTTTCGGTAATTGCGGTCATCTCAGGGCGTTTTAGGCTTTGTTGCACAAACAAAGCCGGTGTTTTATGGAAGCAGTAAACTAAAATATTTAAAAATCGAATGCGTGCCTTTTGCTTTACAGAAAATCACCCCTCTCCCACAGGGGAGAGGGCGGTGGATTCGTGATAAACAGATGGCAAAACCGAACGAATTCCCCGCGAAGATGGGGCAGGCATAACACATATTTGCCCATATATTTATGCAACTGACTGCAGAATAAAATCCACCCGTTGAGCCACAGATCCTAAGGGAACTTCAACACCTTGATAGCCCTGCTGTTCATATGACATTGAGATACGTTCAAAGGTTGTCACCGCTTCCTGGAAATCCTGTTTTCGTTCAGCATCGGTTGTGTAAATCTCCCGCCATGGCGGCATTATAAATACTTTGGAATTATATGGATACCGGGCAACAGCATCAGCAAGACGCTGCGGAACGTCAATGCCTATAAAATCGCAATATCCGACAAGTTCAGGTATGCCCCGATCAAAAAAGACGACATCATGCTGTATGACTTTTTGATAGGCCTCGATAGAATGTGAAAGCATCAGCTCCAAGAATTTTTTCCGATCTCCCCAGTGCGTGGCATCCCCGCCAATCCGATTTTGCTCCCGAAGAATCTGCCGTGCCACTTCCTCAACACACGTGAATCCCCTTTCTTGCAACACCTTAAGGACGGTTGTTTTTCCCGAACCCGGGCCGCCGTCAGGATGTAGAACTTGGGCGTCATGGTATCATACAGCTACAGCCAGTTGTGGCACAAACCGGCGATAACTTAAGGCCTCTGCCAGATGCAGGCGACTGACACCGGCATCGCCATGCATATCGGCAATGGTGCGCGCTACGCGTAGTACACGGTTATAGCCCCGGGCACTGAGTTTGAATTTTTCGGCTGCGTCATTCAGCAAGCGTTGGCCATCGCTATCCGGTGTTGCGTGCTGGTACAGTAAATCCCCATCTGCCTGGGCATTACACCGCACACCGGTATTCTGGTAACGCTCAGTCTGCACGGTACGGGCGGCTGCCACGCGCAATGCAATCACCGCACTGGTTTCCCGGGCAGGGGGCAGGCTCAGATCACTGGCCTTTACTGCCGGTACATCCAGATGCAGATCAATCCGATCAAACATCGGACCGGAAATTTTCGCCTGGTAATCACCACCGCATTTCGGGGCACGATTACAGGCCAGGCTTTCATCATCCAGATAGCCACAACGGCAGGGATTCATCGCCGCCACCAGTTG
>JANMDF010000232.1:0-3074 GCA_031376145.1 Alphaproteobacteria bacterium | reverse complement strand
GGGACGAGAACACGGGTGTCGTCGCGGAGCGCTACCAGAAGCTGGGCGGGAGCATCACGCTCATCGCCAAGCCGGGAGTGAAACATCATCCGCACGGACTGGATGACTCGACGCCGATCGTGAAGTTCATCTGGGACCATGCGGCGTCGAAGGAGGCAAAGGCATGGTGGGGGAGATGAGGAGTTTGCAGATGGTTTGCGGGAATAATTATGATGCGCTTCTACAAAGCGTACAGTGCCAGTGGTCGAGCGCATGACAATCGAATGCGTTGACACGCCTTTTGCTGTCCGTTTAACCCCTTTTAACAAGGCGCCGTCCGTTACGCCGGTAGCGGCAAACATGATGTCATCGCCATGTGCCAGATCATGCAGACTGTATTTGCGGTTAAAGTCTGTAATGCCGGCTTTGGCAGCGCGTCCGCGCTCATCATCATTGCGGAACAGCAATCGCGCCTGCATCCAGCCGCCAATGCAACTTAATGCGGCCGCGGCCAATACACCTTCCGGCGCGCCACCACTGCCCATATACATGTCTACGCCCGTATTTGGTTGCGCTGCAGCAATAACGGCACTGACATCACCGTCACCGATCAGCATGATCCGTGCGCCAGCAGCACGAATCTGCGCAATGAGATCCTGGTGACGCGGACGATCAAGAACACAAACCAGTAAGGCTTCAGGGCTGACGCCTTTAGCCTTTGCCAATGCCTGAACGTTAGCGGCAACAGTATTATCCAGATCCACAATGCCGGCGGGTACTTCTGGCCCCACGGCAATTTTATCCATATACACATCAGGGGCATACAAAAAGCCGCCCTTATTGGTCATGGCAA
This sequence comes from Alphaproteobacteria bacterium, assembly GCA_031376145.1. Taxonomy (GTDB): domain Bacteria; phylum Pseudomonadota; class Alphaproteobacteria; order JAJTHO01; family CANGXP01; genus JANMDF01. Next base: position 2,242 of record JANMDF010000232.1, on the reverse strand, counting down.
TGACGGTCATGGCATTATAGCTGCCGTGCGCCGTGATAGTGGTGCCTTCCAGCGGATCAAGGGCAATATCAACCTCAGGCCCACTGCCGTTACCGACTTCTTCACCAATATATAACATGGGTGCCTCGTCGCGCTCACCTTCACCAATAACCACGGTGCCGCGAATATTCAGGCCGTTTAAGGCGGTGCGCATGGCATCGACGGCAGCCTGATCTGCGGCCTTTTCGTCGCCACGACCAATCCAGCGGGCAGAGGCCAATGCTGCCCATTCCGTAACGCGCACGGCTTCCAGTGCTAAGTTTCTATCCATAGAATTGCCCCCAATTGTGCGCTGCAATACCACATTCAAGGGCAGCGTCAACCCCAGTTTTATGAGAAAACACGCAATAGTAGATATTGTTATGTGTGAAACGCTGAATTAGTTAGTATCTACGCTGTATTTTCAGTTGCTTTTTGGGTCTTCAGGCCGTATGCACAACGCCTAATTTCCTGAAAGTTGATGATTTATGAGTTTACGCAATATTGCCATTGTTGCCCACGTCGACCATGGTAAAACCACGCTGATTGATACTATTCTCCGCCAAGCCGGTACCTTTCGTGATAACCAGAAGGTTAACGAGCGGGTGATGGATAGCAACGACCTGGAAAAAGAGCGCGGTATTACGATTCTGGCGAAATGTACTGCCGTGCAGTGGGCAGATCATAAGATTAATATTATCGATACGCCTGGCCACGCTGATTTCGGTGGAGAAGTCGAGCGCGTCCTCAGTATGGCTGATGGCGTTCTGCTGTTGGTTGATGCGGCGGAAGGCCCCCTGCCACAAACCAAGTTCGTGCTGATGAAAGCCCTGAAACAGGGAATGCGCCCGATTGTCATTATCAACAAAATTGATCGTTCGGATGCCAGGCCGCAGGAAGTCATTAACGAAGTGTTTGATCTGTTTGCGGCTCTTGATGCCGATGAAGAGCAACTGGATTTCCCAATCATGTATGCATCTGGCCGTGAGGGCTGGTGTGTGCCTGATCTCAGCCATCCCCGCGAGAACTTAAAACCCCTGCTGGACTTGATTTTAACGCATGTACCTGCTCCAAAAGTTGATCTGGATGCACCATTTTCCATGCTGGTCAGTATTCTGGATGCGGATGCGTTCTTGGGTCGGATGTTAACCGGACGGGTGCTGACCGGCACAGCAAAAGTCAATATGCCGATCAAAGCTTTAGGCTTGACTGGGCAGCAGCTGGAAACCGGACGTCTGACCAAACTGCTGACCTTTGATGGTATTAAACGCGTACAGGCGGATGAAGTAAAAGCGGGTGATATTGTCTGTATTGCCGGGATGACCAAGGCAACCGTAGCGGACACCATCGGTGATCCCGCATTGGTAGAACCGATTAAAGCCACCCCCATTGATCCGCCAACCATGGCGATTACGTTTACGGTTAATGATTCGCCATTGGCTGGCCGTGAAGGCACAAAAGTTACCTCTACGCTGATTCGTGATCGCCTGCTGGCCGAAGCCGATACCAATGTTGCAATTTCAGTTACGCAAACCGAAAACCGTGATGCGCTGGAAGTGGCGGGGCGTGGTGAGTTACAGCTGGGGGTGTTGATTGAAACCATGCGCCGTGAAGGCTTTGAGTTGTCGGTATCTCGTCCACGGGTGATGTTTCGCCGTGATGACGCCGGTGCGTTGCTGGAACCCATCGAAGAAGTGATTGTCGATGTCGATGATGAATACACCGGCGTGGTGGTGGAAAAATTGTCTACCCGCAAGAGCGAGTTGCTCGACATGCGTCCCAGCGGTGCCGGTAAAACCCGGATTATCTTCAACACACCGTCACGGGGATTGATTGGGTATCAGGGTGAATTTTTGACTGATACCCGTGGTACGGGTCTGATGAACCGTTCATTCATTGGTTATGCACCATTCAAAGGAGCCTTGACTTTCAAGCGTAATGGCGCATTGATCAGCACGGATGATGGCGAGGCCGTAGCCTATGCCATTTTTAACCTACAGGATCGTGGGGTGATGTTCATCAATCCGCAGGACAAGGTTTACAAGGGCATGATTGTTGGTGAGCACAGCCGTGATAATGACCTGGAAATTAACGTCCTGAAAGGCAAGCAGCTGACTAACATTCGTGCCAGCGGTACCGATGAAGCGATTCGCCTGGTGCCACCACGCCGCATGAGCCTGGAGGAAATGATTTCCTACATCGGCGATGATGAACTGGTGGAAGT
>JANMDF010000216.1:0-3259 GCA_031376145.1 Alphaproteobacteria bacterium | reverse complement strand
TATTGGCTGGATTGATTCGGCTCTGCCTCGCAATTACAGACGTGTACGTCATTGAGAGACCTGACTTTAGCAGGCATAGCCTGCCAGGCGTGGCGTGGCAATCCAGACTTTTAAAACACCCTCGGGGATCCAGTATATCATGCACGTTGTCCAGATAGTTTCGCAGCCAGCTATAACGCTCATCTCTCCCGCTGCCCTCCAAAAATATGTGGATAAAATTTGCGCAGGTCACTTTGTGCTGCTGGCATAGTGGCGTCAAGGCCAACGTCGATTCTGGCGTTGATGAGTGCTTCTTCTGCCACCCCTGAGGAAATGTCTGTCAGCAAGGCATGTTGGCGTGATGTCATATCGTATGTGTCTTGCAGTGTGTTTCTCAAGGTCACAATGCCTGTGTTGCTTACCCCGCTCAATGCCAGGTCATCCAGCATTTCTTCTACAACGCTCTGGTTGGGTGTGATGTCTGCTGATACTGCAAGTACGCCGCCTGCGCGGTCGTAAGTCATGATGGGAACAGCAAGCCCCAGGGTCTGGAACAGCTGCCGCTGCATGATCTGTGTCCAGGCGGTGCCATGCGCGGGATTTTCAGGCCAGGTACCGTGATCCTGAACAACGGCCAGAATGTGCTCCGCATCCACATTAAACGTATATGGGTTGTGCGCTAGGATGGTCACTTCATTGTGTGTGTAAACAACAGGATGTTGGCTAACCAGTGCGGCTGGCAGAGGAGAACTGTAAGCAGTCGCATACATGCCCTTTAATTCTGCCAAGGTATACCGTGCATGGTTGCCAAGCGATAAATTGCCATCGGTGTGTTCAAAATGGCGGGTAAGACGGTGTACGCGATCATCGTTGCTGGTTAATGCCAGGCCGTCGCCCGGGTATATCTGGCATATATCCAGGCATGATCCATCCAGCAGCAGGCCAATACCCGTGGGTCGCGTGGCGATCGGAATGCCGCTGAATAATGCCGTTGCAGAATAAAATGGTTGTTCGCGGCGTGCCCACAATGCACCCATGCCATATTTTTCAATAGTGGGAGTGGTTGGCCACGACATGGTGCGCGCCAAAAGCAGGCCATGTTCCTGTAAAACCAGCGCACGGGCATACCGCGCTGTAAATCCCATGTGCGTTGACGCCATCAATCAATGCTCTGATAGCCACCATCAATATAGTGCAGACCCGCTGTAATGTTTTTTGCCGCATCACTGACCAGAAAAGCCGCCATGGCTCCGACATCTGCAAGGGTTGTCAGGGTGCGTAGCGGGGATTTTTCCGCTGCTTTCACCAGCAATTCCTCAAAATGATCGATACCACTGCCCGCACGCGTCATGATGGGTCCTGGGGATAGGGTGTTGACGCGAATACCCTGTGCGCCAAGATCGTTGGCGAGATAGCGGGTGGTGGCTTCCAGCGCGGCCTTTACGACCCCCATGATATTATAATGCTCCACGACTTTTTCACTGCCGTAATACGATAAGGTCAGCAGGCTGCCACCGTTCGGCATCAGGGGTGCTGCTTTACGGGCAAGATGGATGAACGAGTAACACGAAATGTGCATGGCGGTTAGAAAACCGTTCAGGGGGCAGTTAACCACAGGCGCATGTAAGGCATCTTTTGGGGCAAAGGCAACAGCGTGCAGAACAAAATCCAGCCTGCCCCAGGTATCAGCAATGCGTTGAAACACCGCATCTATTTCGTGATCCAGGGTTACATCACAGGGCATGAAGATGGATGCCTCCAGCTCTTTAGCCAGCGGTTCAACATAGGGAAGTGCCTTGGCATTGCCGTAAGTAATAGCCAGGTCTGCACCCCACGCCTTGAAAGCCCTGGCGCAGCCATAGGCAATGCTGTGCTGATTGGCAATGCCAACCACCAGCCCTTTTTTGCCATCAAGATCACATAGACTTTTGTACATGGGACGCAGTATACATGCCCGGTATAAAGAAGCAAAGGGTTGTCTGTGGAAACAGTTGTCACCGTTTTTTTCTGCCTGATGCTGGCCGTTATTTTAACCTGGCTGTATTATGAAGTCATGCAGATCGTATGGCGGCTGATGCCGCATCTGCATTTTTTACGGCGGCGGTTGCGCCCCCTGTTTGTGGTGTTGACGACGTTTGTGCTGCATCTCTGCATGGTTACGGTATATGCCGCCTGTTACTGGCTGGGAGAAAAAGTATTACATATCGGGACATTAAGTGGTGTGCATGAGCCTGGATGGCCTGCCTACTATTATTTTTCTGCTGCAACCTATTCATCGCTTGGTTATGGCGATATATTTCCGCATGGTGGCCTGCAGGTGCTGGCCAGTCTTGAAGTGCTGAATGGTCTGGTATTGATTGGGTGGTCAGTGTCCTATATTTTCCTCGCCATGCAGAAATACTGGGAACGCCCGACTGAGGAGCCGTCATCGTGACAACAGCATTAAGCGGCTTTGTCCTGTCGCTGGTATTGCTTTCTATTTTGGCGATACTGGCGGATCGGATGCGTATTGCGTATCCCATCCTGTTTGTGCTGGGCGGACTGGGCTTAAGTGTGTTGCCGCCACACATGCAATTTTCACTATCACCGGAAGTCATTCTGCCCTTGTTTCTGCCGCCGTTGCTGATGGAGGCTGCATATTTTACATCGCTGCGTGATTTTAAGATCAACTGGCGACCCATCTTTCAGTTGGCCTTTGGCCTGGTGCTGATCACCATGCTAGTGGTGGGGTATGTCGGGAATGCCCTTATTCCAGGATTGTCGTTGACGGCGGCGCTGGTGCTGGGTGCGATTATCGCGCCGCCGGATGCCGTGGCAGCAACAGCTACCCTGCGGTATCTGCATATCCCCAAGCGCATTGTGCATATTCTGGAGGGCGAAAGCCTGGTAAACGATGCGGCTGGGCTGGTTTTATATAAATTTTCCATTGCAGCCCTGGTTGCGGGTACGTTTTCCTTCGGTGAAGCCAGCATGTCATTTCTCTGGCTGGTGGTTGCCGGTGTGCTTTTCGGCGTGGGGCTTGGTTATGCGTACATGCGGTTATTCCCGCGTATACGCCACCATTCTGTGGAAATGCTGTCTACGTTTTTGCTGCCCTATATTGCGTATTTTCTGGCCGAGGAAGTACACGCGTCGGGTGTGCTGGCGGTGGTGAGCTGTGGCATGGTAGTGACCTGGCTGGCACCGGTAACCTTTACGCCGTCCTTTCGATTGTCTGCAAAATCGGTTTGGGAGGCGGTGGTTTTCGTGCTGAATGCGGCTGTTTTCATGTTGATTGGCC
>JANMDF010000196.1:0-1511 GCA_031376145.1 Alphaproteobacteria bacterium | reverse complement strand
GATTGGGCAAAAACGAATAAGGTACCTAAAAAGGATATGGTAAAAAGAAGTGGTTTCATGAGTTGAGAAGTTGAGGAGGTTGAGGAAGGTTGAGGAGGTTGAGGGAGGTTGAGGCTACCGCAGCGACTTGGACGCGATTTTGTCCAGATCGCTGCGGCAGCCTCAACCTTCCTCAACCATCTCAACCTCCCTCAACTACGTTCTAAATATTGCCGATGGTTCCAATCCTGTAATCCTGCGAATGGCAAACAGGCTGCCAAACAGCGCAATGAATAACGTTAGGATCAAAAACCCAAAACGCATCCACAAAGGGAATTCAAAAATGGTACCCGCCTGGGCGACTCCGACCTTAAATCCATTGACAAAAAAGTAGCCGACCAAAAAACCAATGATGGCCAAAATCATGGCCTGCATCAGGATGAGGCGACTGATGTAGCCGTTGGTAGCCCCAATGGCTTTGAGCGTGCCATAATCCCGAAGGCGGTCAATAGCCGCAGAGTAAAGCGTCAGGCCAATGATGACAAAACCAACGATCAGCGCAAATACAATCAAAGTGCCAAAAGACAGTGCAATGCCACTGGAACTCAATACGGTCAGGATGGTCTCCCGGGTGAAATCTTCGCTGGCCCAGGCTCGTACCCCTTTCAGGTTTTGGTTGATGTAAAAGATAATTTGCTCGCGGGAAACCTTAGGGTCCCAGGTCAACAAAAAAGCACTGGCCTGATTGTTGGGGATATTCCCAAGGTAACGGGCTCTTTCAATGGAGGTAAAAGTGTAAGTCCCCCCAAACGAACGCACCCCTTTGGTGTTTCCGGCAATGAAGACCTTTTTGCCATTGATTTCAAAATAGTCCCCAATTTTGGCACTCCCCAGTGCTTCACGATCGAATACATCAGTAATCACCGCTCCATCTTTAAGCAGATCCGAAGTGCTGCCCTCGCTGAGCATCCAGGGGCCTCCTGCACATTCGGGGTATTGCACACCAATGAGCACTACGCCAGCATTTTTGCCATTGGCAAATCGGGCACCACCCGCCGCCAGCACCAATGGACTGACCCGAGTAACGCCTGGCACACTCGCCAACTCGCGTGCTTTGCGCATGTCCAGGGTGGCTAAAGAGTTGACGTCATTCGTTGTGTCGTCAACCACCCAGATGTATTGCTGATTGTTGCGCACCAATGCCGACATGGCGTTGGTCAAAAAGATAAAAATACCACACTGCTGTCCAATCAGAAAAACCGAAAGGATCACGCCAAAGAGCGCACCAAGGGACTTGGCTTTGTCATAAAGCAAAAAACGAAGCGCAGTTCTGAACATGATTTTTATTTGTGGTTGAGGAAGGTTGAGATGGTTTAGGGAGGTTTAGGCTACCGCAGCGACTTAGACGATGTCATGTCAAAGTCGCTCGCGGTAGCCTAAACCTTCCTAAACCTGCTCAACATTTACTGATCCAATTCAATGACACATTCCACCCGGCTACCAATCAATACCTGGCTGTTGTCCTCCAGGCG
>JANMDF010000193.1:0-3359 GCA_031376145.1 Alphaproteobacteria bacterium | reverse complement strand
TGTTCCTTGCCATGTCATAGCCTAACGACTATTAACCGCGAGTAAAGAGACCTCTTGCATAAAAACTACTATGCTGGGCTGCAAACACCGCCCTTTTGCGCTTCCGTTGCTCGCGTATGAAGAATACGCTGCGCTACGGTTCTCAACGTGCAGTATTTTCGCCTCAGCCTAGCGTTTTTCTGAAAGAGGTCTAATAAAAAATCAGAGGCCTATGGAAAACATCATTATTGCCGCCATTCTTGGCCTTATTGAGGGCGTGACAGAATTTCTGCCTGTTTCTTCCACGGCGCATTTGCTGTTAGCCAGCCATTTTTTTCATTTTTCTGCCTTGCCGCACAATGTGTTTGAGGTGATTATTCAGTTTGCGGCCATTCTGGCGGTGTGTGTGGTTTATTGGCCGCGCGTGTGGTCAACCGTGGTGGGCTTGCCGAACGAGCGCAAAGCGCAACGATTCACAGGATTGATTCTATTAGGGTTTTTGCCTGCCATGGTGCTGGGGGCGGGGTTACATGGCATTATCAAAGAGGCCTTGTTTAACCCCACGGTGATTGCGTGGGCGTTGATGATCGGCGGGTTTGTGATTGTTGTGGTTGAGTGGCTGCCCTTGAAACCCAAGGTGACAAGCGTGGATGACATCCCTTTCAAAACCGCGCTGAAGATTGGCTTTTGTCAGGCCTTCGCGATGATTCCCGGGGTGTCTCGTTCTGGCGCCACGATTATCGGCGCGATGCTGCTGGGTGTGGAACGCAAAGCCGCGATGGAATTTTCGTTTTTCCTTGCCATTCCCACCATGCTGGCGGCGACAACGCTGGATGTGTATCAAAACTGGACAGACATTGCCGCCGCAAAAGACAGCGCGTTGATTCTCGCGGTGGGCTTGTTGTCTGCGTTCGTTTCAGCCCTGATTGTGGTGCGGGCGATGATTACCCTGATTGGCCGCTATGGCTTTGCGCCGTTTGGGTGGTATCGGATTGTATTTGGGTTGCTGTTGTTGTGGTTGGTGTGAGGGTTCAGGGGAGGCGCTGCATGTCATGTGTTCTTAGTGAACTCCAGCAACTTTATAATATAATCATTATCATCAGGAATCCTTGGAAATAGATTTTTGCTTATTGAGACTGTATATGGTTTCAACGCTTCCCTGTAATGATTCAAAATATCCTCTCCTTTTTTAATAAGGTAATCTATGTCTTTACCTAATATAACTTCATCACCTGATATAAAATTATCCTTCTTTACATCTTTTACCCCAGCAATTTTTATATTGTAATTTTTATGCGCTATCACGCTATTTCTAAAAATTAATAATAGTTTTATCTCACTATTTGGCATAATTAAAAAAATGGGATGCTAATTTTTTCTGGAAAGTAGAAAAGCGATAGCGTTTTTCTTCCTATAAGATTTCAACCCTCGGTGGAGTTGAATTTTTTCTTTGAGGTGAGAGAAGGAGCTTTCGAGTTGATTGATGGTGGTGGGGATGCGTGCCGAAGGGATGTCTCTAAAGGTGAAGAGATGCGGCATGTTAGTGTGTAAAGAGCGGAAAGCAGAGCGGATAGCGGTGTGCTTGAACTGACCTTTGTTGTTTCTTTCCAGCAGGAAAGCACGGTGTTTGTGCTCAAGTAGGTTTAGCTGGCTAATGAAAGTGTCTGTTGAGACATCGAGCATCCCTTTCATAAGGTTCTTCAACTCTTTACCACAGGCTGACTGCGGCTTATCGGTGATATAACGGCGAATGATGGCTTTTTGGTGAAAGAGGCACATTTGCACGGGCACAGGCCCCAGCATGGTTTTGATGGCGTTGAAATAGCCGCGCCTGCCATCAATGGTTACACTTTTGAAGCGATAGCCTGCCTCCAGCAGATCCCGCAATCCGTGGCGGAAATCCTTCACACTCTCGGTTTTGATTTCTTTAAACCAGATAATCCGCTTGGTGTCGTGAAAGCATAGAAATCCATAAGCACGGCCAAAAAATGTCGCATCCACTAACAGATTGATGGCTTCAAATGGCGCGCATTGCAGCCCTTCTTTCACCTCAATCTTATCAAATTCCTGGCTTAGGGTTGGATAGCTTATGCCAAGTTTCTGGCATATTTCCTCAAGCGTGCGACGACACAACAACCACTCTTCGTAGTATCTTTCGTAGTTTGTTCTCGAACCACCACGACCATCTCTAAACTGGCAGTTGCATGAAAGACAACGATACCGTTGTCTTCCCCCTTTGTTGCCATTCTTTTTGACGTGCCTTTTTCCGCATCCACGGCACTTTTTTGCTCGCTGCCATCCAAAACCTCACTGAAAATCACTATTTAGCAAATTATTTCAGTGCTTTGGGCGGTTTTTTAGCATCCCATTTTTTTAATTATGCCATATTTTATGCTGACCTCCCGTAGCCGGAGCGCCAGCAAAGTGAGGCGTGCGATTTCCAATTCCGTAAGTGCGCTCCCCTAAAACAACAAATCCACGTCCACGTCCTTGAGTTTCCCGGGCACAATCGTCACGGGCACCCGCAGTGTGCCGGAAAGTTTGCCGCCAATGGCGCTGACAAGTGGGCCCGGGTTATCGGCATGATCCGCCGCCGCCAGAATAAGCTGGCAAATGTCCCGTTCCTCTTCCAATAACTGCAACAGCATGTCTTTATGTGCGCCTTCGCGGATATACAGCACCGGCTTCTTGCCGATCAGATCCTCCACGATATTCGCCCACTTCTGCAAAATGTTTTGCGCCTCTTGCCGCCCCTCTTCGCGCATCAGGTTTTGGACAGACGTCCAATGCTGGAAGGCTGCTGGCTCTAAAGAATACAGCAAGGCAATATCAAGCTCTAATTTCTGCGCAAGGCGGCAGGCATATCGCACCGCCGTGCCCAATTCCGGCGAACTATCCACCACACATAAAATTGTCTTTGTCATTTTATACCTTTCTAAAAAGCTCTGCGGCGGCCCAACCCATTAACGCCGCGCCCAACACCGCCAACAATCCGTAAGCCCCTGATTGCCGGTGCGCGAACAACGATAACGTCGCGCCAATCCCATCTTTGGAAATCAGCAACGGCGTGGTTTGCGCGGCAACAACCTGGCCGTTCTTGAACAGATACACATCCACTAGATACCGACCGGTGGGAACATTCTGCGGGAAATGAATTTGCGCCCGAAACAGCGTGTCTCCTAAAAAGGCGATGCCGCCGGTGCGTTCCTTATACAACCCACTATTTTGTTTCTTATAAAGAATTTCAAGGCGCAGCCGCTGGGTAATGCTGGCGGGGGCCTCCGTGTGCGGCGCGGTGGGAATATCGAGGGAATATAACCCCAACCGCGTTGTTTGGCGGACGTTGGGGGGGACTGTTTCCTGCAAGGGCCGTACGCTAT
>JANMDF010000171.1:0-1559 GCA_031376145.1 Alphaproteobacteria bacterium | reverse complement strand
CCGTCATTGCGAGTGCAGCGAAGCAATCCAGGTTTTCAGATTATGGTCTACGAGGCGAATCCAGCTGGCTGATCATTTACGCTTGCTGTTTTTTTAGTATTCTGTTATTTCTGAAATAACAGAAATTACAAAAAGAACTTTCATGAACCTTCCACCACTTGTTCAAACCTTCGTACTGCATTTCGGTGAAATGGGCAGCCGCTGGGGTATTAACCGCACGGTGGGGCAGATTTATGCCCTGCTGTACCTGTCGCGAACCCCGCTTAATGCTGATGATATCTGTGCATCGCTTGGTTTTGCACGCTCCAACGTCAGTATGGGCTTGAAGGAACTGGATGCCTGGCAGCTGATCCGCCTGCAGCACCTCCCCAACGATCGCCGCGATTACTTTACCGTGCCGGATGACATCTGGGAAATTGTACGCACCTTGATTGAACAGCGGCGCAAGCGTGAGATTGAACCCACTCTTACCATGTTGCGCAGTATCTTGCTGGAAAACCCACCCAGCCCTGGAGAACAATACGCGCAGGAAAAAATGCGCGAAATGCACGATCTGATCGAAATGCTTACCAACTGGTATGTCGATATGCAGAAAATGGAGACTGAACGCCTGGTTAACCTGTTGAAAATGGGTGCGAAAGTCTACAAACTTTATGAAATGAAGAATAAGCTTTTTGTTATTAAGGGCGGCAAAGACCGCAAAGCAGAGGAATAAAATCATGGAACTTGATCCCGCCATGTTGTCCCGCATCCAGTTTGCGGCCAACATCACTTTTCACATTCTTTTCCCCAGCATTACCATTGCGCTGGGTTGGATTCTGCTGTTTTTTAAAGTCCGCTTCAATCGTTCAAAAGATCCAAAATGGATGGAAGCCTATTTTTTCTGGACAAAGATTTTTGCCCTGTGTTTCGCTATGGGCGTGGTCAGTGGTATTACCATGTCGTTTCAATTCGGCACCAATTGGCCAGGATATATGGAAACCGTTGGTAATATTGCAGGCCCCCTGCTGGCCTATGAAGTCCTGACCGCATTCTTTCTGGAAGCCACCTTTCTGGGTATTATGCTGTTTGGTTTCAGCCGCGTATCTGCACGTCTGCACAATCTGGCAACCTTCCTGGTGGCGTTTGGTACGACAGCCTCGGCATTCTGGATTATCGCACTCAATAGCTGGATGCAGACACCGGCTGGCTTTGAAATGCGTGATGGTGTGGCGCACGCCACAGACTGGATGCAGATTATTTTCAATCCATCGTTCCCGTATCGCTTTACCCACATGTTGATTGCATCCGGGTTAACGGCATCATTTCTGGTTGCGGGCATTTCAGCCTATCGCTGGTTGCGCCATGATCGTGTACCTGCCGTCATGGCTGCCCTGAAAACCGGCGTGACGATTGCCGCCATCCTGATTCCCATACAGATTTTTGTCGGTGACCTGCATGGCCTGAATACGCTGGAGCATCAACCGCAGAAAGTAGCGGCCATGGAAGGCGTCTGGGAGACACAGCGTGGTGCCCCGCTGGTTCTTTTTGCGTTGCCCAATAAGGAAACCAGAACAAAC
>JANMDF010000012.1:0-2808 GCA_031376145.1 Alphaproteobacteria bacterium | reverse complement strand
GAGGTCGGGGGTTCGAGACCCCTCGTTCGCCCCATTTTTCAGAATCTTACTTATCAAAAATATTGCAACAGCAGGTCTTATTTTAAATCTATTGGTTTTTTCGGTTGTATAATGCCAACGATATTCGTATAGAGCACGTAGCTTAATTATTAAAACTTATATGGAGTAAAAAAATCATGGCAGTTATTATTGGAACAAGCGTTGCTGAAACCCTGTTGGGTGGTGCTGGCGCAGATGTAATTTATGGTAATGACGGTGCCGATATTATCAATTCACGCGAAGGCGATGATCTGGTATTTGCTGGCAACGGCGACGACCGCATTGATGGCGGTTTTGGTAACGATACCCTGTTTGGCGACTCCGGCAAAGACACCCTGCGTGGCGGTACCGGTAATGACAATCTGTTTGGTGGCAGCGAAGATGACACCCTGTTTGCTGGTGAAGGCAACGACGTTCTGGTTGGCGGTACTGGTAATGACTGGCTGCAAGGCGGCGCGCAGAGCGACACCTTTGTATACGGCATTGGTGATGGTACAGATCTGATTGTTGATTTTGCTGATAACAGTGACAAGCTGCAGCTGATCGCGCCAAGCGTTGCTGCTTACACCCTGGTTGACAACATCAACGGCGTATTTGTTGATTTTGGTGCTGGTGCCGGCGTTCAGGTGAACAGCATTTCTGCTGCTGCCCTGGCTGATGATATCATCTTTTCAGTAGCTGCGTAACGTTAGCTTGCGAATAATAAAAGGCGGGTAACTCAGGTTATCCGCCTTTTTTGTTGTCTATACGCAGTTGCAAAATTCGGATTCCCGCTTTCGCGGGTGATCGCTGGTCACATGCTTGTTGAACTCTAAAATTAATCTTCCCGCCGCAACAAACGGCCTTTTTCCCGCTGCCAGTCGCGGTTTTTCTCCGTTTCGCGCTTATCATGTTTTTTCTTACCCAAAGCTAGCCCCAGGGTGCATTTTACCCGTCCTTTCGGATTAAATTCCAGTGCCAGGGGAATCAACGTCATGCGTTGCCGTTTAATTAATCCCAGGATCTTATCAATTTCGCGGGTGCGCAGCAGCAACTTGCGTTCACGGGTTGGCGCATGATTAAACCGGTTTGCAGCGGTATAGGGTGAAATATTGGCATTAACCAAAAACAGTTCCCCGCCGCGATCGATCGCATAGGCTTCAGCGATACTGGCACTGCCAAGGCGTAACGATTTTACCTCACTGCCGGTGAGCAGGATACCCGCCTCAAAGGTTTCTTTGACTTCATAATCAAAGCGTGCACGGCGATTCTGGATGGTGGGCGCACCAAACTGCTTCTTTTCTTTCGCTGCCATATCAGTTCAAAATACCTGCATCCAGCATGGCCTGCTTAACCTGGTGTTTTGCTTGCTGACTCAGTGGGACGAGCGGTAGGCGTAACTCCGGTTGACACAATCCCAACAGACTTAAGGCATATTTAGCCGGTGCTGGACTGGTCTCGCAAAACATAGCCTTGTGCAGGGGCAGCAGGCGTTTGGCCAAGCGTTGTGCTTCATCAATATCACGTGCCATCCAGGCATGATATAACTGACTGCACAGCAGCGGTGCAATATTCGCCGTCACCGAAATACAGCCATGCCCACCATGGATATAGTATGCCAGGGTCAGCGCATCTTCACCGCACAACTGTAAAAAATGATCCGGCAATGTATCGGCAAAATCCAGCGTCCTGGCCAGATCACCGGTTGCATCCTTTAATCCTATCAATCTTGGTAATGTCGCCAGACGCTGAACGGTTGTATCATGCAGCTTAACCGCTGTACGGCCAGGAACATCATAGGCAATAATGGGGAGGCTCGTGGCATCATGCACGGCCTGATAATGCGCAAACAGGCCATCTTGTGTGGGTTTATTATAATAGGGCGTGATCAGTAATGCTGCATCAGCACCAACGGCCTCAGCAGCCCTGGTTAATTCAATGGCTTCAGCGGTACTGTTAGAGCCAGTCCCAGCAATAAGCGGGATGCGTCCGTTCAACTGTTTGACGCAGAATGCAATAACATCGTTATGCTCCTGGGTCGTCAGGGTTGGCGATTCACCAGTTGTTCCGCAAGGTACAACGGCATGCGTGCCGTTTTCCAGATGCCACAGCAACAGTTTTTCCAAAGCGTGCCAGTCGATACCACCATCATTAAATGGTGTCACCAGTGCCACAATAGAGCCATAAAACATTGAGAATCTCTCACAGATCTTTATTAATTCTGCATAGCCTATATGCCTTTTTCTAAGTAAAAAATAGTCCAAAGTCGATAGTGGTTATGCGTTTTCTCCTGTTGTTCAGTTTTCTGTTAAGTGTCATGCCTGCCCAGGCATCTGTGTTGTCACCACAGGATAAAAGTATCTATAAAAAAGCCTATGCCCATATGCGCCAGGATCAATGGCAGGCGGCGGCGGATACGGCTTTGCGTGCGAAGGATAAAACCCTGGCCAAGCATGTGCTTTGGACGCGGTTACGGTTTGACGGCAATGTCACCTTTGAACAGATTGCCAGATTCTGCCTGAAAAACCCAGGCTGGCCACAGATTGATCTGCTGCGCGGCAAGGCAGAAAACCTGATCATGCCGGATAGCAATCCCCTGCTGTTGCGACAGTGGTTTGAGACCTACAAACCAACTACGGTTGCCGGTTACTTTGCCAAAATACAGATGCAGGACAGTGATCAAAATTTTACTGGCGAGGCCGAAACTGTCCGTGACGTGTGGCGCAATTTTGACATGAGCCTTGCTACACAAGGAAAGTTTTTCAGCCAGTATGATAAGTTTCTAAAAGC
>JANMDF010000120.1:0-9119 GCA_031376145.1 Alphaproteobacteria bacterium | reverse complement strand
CACGGCAGACAGAGAATTGGCTACCGCCAGCCCCAGATCGGTGTGACAGTGTACCGAAATAATCGCCTGATCAATATTCGGCACGCGATTTCTAATGGTGGTGATCAGGGCACTGTATTCTGATGGGACGGTATAACCCACGGTATCAGGAATATTAATGGTGCGTGCCCCGGCCTTAATCGCCAGTTCAATGGCGCGGCACAGAAAATCAATCTCACTGCGCGAACCATCTTCACACGACCACTCCACGTCATCGACCCGGCTGCGTGCCAGGGTAACGCTATCGGTAATGGCCTGTAACACAGCGTCCGGCTGCATTTTCAGTTTAAATTCCATGTGCAGCGGGCTTGTCGCAATAAAGGTATGAATGCGGGGGCGCACCGCATGTCTTAGTGCCTCCCCTGCCCGCTCAATATCCTTGCGTTGGGCACGCGCCAGACCGCACACCTGGGCATTTTTGACGCGGGCGGCCACCTGCTGCACGGCTTCAAAATCACCATTGGAAGCTACCGGAAAGCCAGCCTCAATGACATCAACGCCCATGGCGTCCAGGGCTTCAGCAATGCGGATTTTTTCATTCAGATTCATACTCGCACCCGGCGACTGCTCGCCATCGCGCAAGGTGGTATCAAAAATAATAATTCGGTTATCGTGAGTCATGGGAGAAAATCTTTCTACAAAAAGTGCAACTGTATCTGGGGGATCGCGCTTAAACGCATGGCAAAAAATCGCCGACGCTTAAGCGCGGCTAAGTCGCAGGAGTAGAAAGAGTTGTAAAAACATGCCCATGGCATATTTATAGCATGTTTTTGGTGGTTGGCAATCAAGATGCCATATTTTTTTCATCAACCTGTACATCAGCATATAAATGCCGGAGCCGTGCAAGTTCTGCCGCTGGCAGCCTGGCGGTGATATGGGTATTTTTTGTCCCGATTTTTTGACTGATAACTTTAGCATGCTGATGCACCCAGGCGAGTGCTGCCCCATCACCGTTGGCAATGCGGATGCGTACTGTCACCGCATCGCGGTGCTGCATATCTTCAATCATATGCGCCAGCACGTCCAGCCCTTCGCCTTTTAAGGCAGACACACAGCAGGCATTGCCCTGGCGTTTGGCGGCACTGCGCATGATGCGCTGTCGCCCGGCAGGCAGCAGATCAATTTTATTCCAGACCTCAATCAGGCGGGTGTTTTTCGTGGTTTCATCAAGGCCAATGTCGCTTAGAACATGCAACACGTCATCACGCTGCTGTTCCGCCTCTGGATGTGCCATGTCGCGTACATGTAAAATAATATCTGCCGCCAGGACTTCTTCCAGGGTAGCACGAAAAGCACTGACCAGCGATGTGGGCAGATGCGCAATAAAACCCACGGTATCAGACACAATCACTTTTTGTTTGTTGGGTAGCACGAGTGCCCGCCAGCTGGGATCCAGCGTGGCAAACAGCATATCCTTAGCCAGCACATCGGCCTTGCCCAAGGTATTAAACAGCGTCGATTTACCGGCGTTGGTATAGCCTACCAGGGCAACGATGGGGAACGGCACTTTGCGTCTGGCGGCACGTTGAATGCCCCGGGTTTTCTTTACCTGTTCCAGATCGCGTTTCAGGCGGGTCATACGGGTGGTAATGAGGCGACGGTCAATCTCCAGCTGGCTTTCACCAGGCCCCCCGAGAAAGCCAAAGCCGCCGCGCTGGCGTTCCAGGTGTGTCCAGGAGCGCACCAGGCGGCTGCGCTGATATTCCAGGGCAGCCAGTTCTACCTGTAATTTACCTTCATGGGTTTGCGCCCGCGCCCCGAAAATTTCCAGGATCAGGCCGGTACGGTCAATGACTTTGCAGTTGAGATCTTCTTCCAGATTGCGCTGCTGACCAGGAGAAATACGGGTGTCCAGAATCAGGAGAGCAATGTTTTCTGATGTAATACGCTCTTTCAAGCTGTCAACCACCCCTGCCCCCAGATAGTGGGATGGACGTTGCTTGGCAAGATTCAGAATGTACGCATCCACCACATCAAGATCAATGGCTTTGGCAAGGCCAACAGCTTCCTGTAATCGATAGTCAGGATCGCGATTATCAGGATTCTGGTATTTCAGAACCGGGCAGAGAACCAGGCAGCGGGTGGGTGCGGATGTTGTTATGCGTCGGTGCTCTCGGGTTCGGCGTCTTTATCGGCAACCGGCTCATGCTCCAGTAATTGAATGGGGGTAGCTGGCATGATCGTTGAAATGGCATGCTTATACACCAATTGGGTATAGGCATCGCGGCGCAATAACATTGAAAAGTTGTCGAACCAGGTTACCACGCCTTGCAGCTTTACGCCGTTGACCAGAAACACAGTGACGGATACCTTATTCTTGCGAATATGGTTCAGGAAGATGTCTTGTAAGTTGTTTTTCTCTCCAGCCATAGCACGACCTTTTCTTATTCCTTTCAGATTATTACGGCTTTTTTTCAGTGATGCAAGCAGGCTATTTTGCAACAGCCAATACAGCATCACGCCTGCTACTTAAGCCAGAGTGTTCTAAAATTTTGGTTAAGGCACAACAATTTGTTATGTGTATGCTGGGTTTTATATGGGCTGGCAAATCAACCAGTGCATCACTGCGTACTAAAACACCTGTTATTTCCGCATGATAGGCGCATTCCAGGTCGGTCACGGTGTCACCAACAAGCCACACCTGTTTATTTGCAGCAACACCCATTTGCTGTAAGGCTAGGAGAGCAGGAGCGGCATCCGGTTTATCGGCTGTTGCATCCTGAGCACCCACAATCGCCAGAAAACGCGATGTCCAGCCCAGGTGTGCAACTTCGTCACGCAGATAATTGCCGCGCTTGTTGCTGACCACACCTAGCGGGATGTCAGTTTCTGCCAGACAATCCAGCAACTCCAGTGCGCCTGGCATTGCTGTTAACGCTGCCAGGTGTTCGGCTTCAAAGGTGGCATAATAGGCCTGGCTGGCGACCGGCCAGTTTTCACCAAAAAAGGCGGGAAAGCTGTCACGGGCAGAGCGATGGACGTTAACGCGGGTTTCTGCCTCACTCCACAAAGGCTTACCAGCAACCTGCAACGCCGCATTCATGGAGCGGTGAATCAGTGGCATGGTGTCCACCAGGGTGTTATCCCAGTCAAACAGAATGGCGGTTGGTAGCAGATCAGTCATGATAGTATCCTATGTGTATCTCCGTTAATCCCGTATCTCCGGCGAAAGCCGGAGTCCATCTTATTGTCTTTTCTGGATACCGGCGTTCGCCGGTAAAACAAAGGGGGGGGGTTAACAGAGGTAACCTATATATTGTTTGTATGCGTCTCGCAGGCGCAAGCTGACAGCCCCTGCCCTGCCCGTACCAATGACTGTATCATCAATGCGGGTGATGGGCAGCACAAAAAGACTGGTACTGCTTAAAAAAGCCTCAGCCGCTTGTTTTGCCTCGCTCAGGGTAAAGGCACGTTCAACAACGGGAATGTCGAGTTCCTCTGCCAGCTTGATGAGCCGCAGACGGGTGACACCATTAAGAATGGCGGCGTCTGCCGGTCTGGTAACCAGTTCGCTTGCATTTGTTACAATCCAGGCATTGTTGGAGGTGCCTTCGGTAACATAACCGTTATCATCCAACTGCCAGGCATCGAAAAAGCCTTTATCCTTGGCCTGTTGCTTGCCCAGTACCGGTGCCAGCAGGGCAATCGATTTAATGTCACAGCGTTTCCAGCGTTGATCCGCGATGCTGTTGACGGCAACGCCCTGCTGGATAAAGGCATCCGTAAGGGGTTTCAGTTTAATAACCATCACCATCAGGCTGGGCACGGTATTTTTTGGAAAACCAAAATCACGTTTGGCCGTACCACGGGTAATCTGCCAGTAAATTGCCCCGTAGGTAAGGCGGTTGCGGCGGCGGACTTCATGCAGAATATGGGTGAGAGCGGCATCAGACATACTGAACGGCAACTGAATTTCAGCCAGCGAGCGCCGCAGGCGGGTAAGGTGTTCGGGCAAATCAATAATACGCTCACCAATCACCTGTACCACTTCATAAATACCATCGCCGAACAGAAAGCCACGGTCACAGACGTGCACCTGTGCCTGAGCATGGGGGAGATAGCGGCCATTGATGTAGGTGGTTTGGGTCATGGTTTGTACATCTATGCTGACTTTATAATTACTTATAGCTGATTGTGAAGCTAACTGCACTATCAACGACATCGCGTCATGCCGGATTTATTCCGGCATCTATTCAATAATAAAGCATTTTTAATGCTTTAAATGGATTCCATTGCCCGGCCGGAATAACGCGGTGTTGTTGCAAGTAGGCAATCAATTATTCAATTGGCTATAAACCATGTTAAATGGCCTGGATCCTTCGCTATGCTCAGGATGACAAAGGAGTGTTGCAGAGTTTCCTATAACAAACAGTAATCTTCCCCGGTTCTTAAACCGCAATCTTCTGTTGCTGCAGGCGTTCCGGCTGGTACACGCCCAGGCTTTTCAGTTTACGATGCAGCGCGGAACGTTCCATGCCAACAAATGTAGCCGTTTTGGAAATGTTACCACCAAAGCGCGTAACCTGTGCCAGCAGATACTGCCGCTCAAAGGTTTCCCGGGCATCGCGCAGCGGCAGATTCATGATCTCGTCATTCTTTTCGGTTTTAAGCACAATTGGCGTATCGTTATAAATCTCCGGTGGCAGCATATCGGTAGAAATGAGATCACGTGCACCACCCGGTGCCATGATCAGCAGCCATTCAACAACGTTGCGCAACTGGCGGACGTTGCCAGGCCAGGTGTATGCCTGTAAGGCCGCAATGGTATCCTGAGAGATCAGGCGCGGTGGCACACCACTGGCACGGGCACTTTTCTGCATGAAGTACTGCACCAGGCGCGGGATGTCATCGCGCCGGTCTTTCAGAGGTGGCACAGCAACCGGTACAACGTTGAGGCGGTAATACAGGTCTTCACGCATCCGACCGGCGTTAATCTCCTGGGTCAGATCCTTGCTGGACGCGGCGATGACGCGCACATCCACCTGCACGGGGTTGCTGCCCCCTACCCGCATGAATTTTTGTTCCTGCAGGACGCGCACGATTTTCCCCTGGGTCTCCAAGGGCATATCCGCCACTTCATCCAGCAGCAGTGTACCTTTATGGGCACGCTCAAATACACCGACCTTGCGGGGTTGACCGGTGATGTAGCCGGGTTCGGTGCCGAACAGTTCAACCTCAACTTTATCGGGCGTCATCATGGCACAGTTTGCGACCACAAACGGCGCATTGGCACGCAATGAGCGGGCATGCAGATAGCGGGCAGCAATTTCCTTGCCACATCCAGCCTGACCACTAAAAATAACTCGGCTGTTAGTTTGCGCCACACGCTCAATATTCTGGCGCAGATGCTGCATGGGGGGAGACTGTCCGATCATTTCCTCGTCTACCAGTGCCTTGTTTTTCAACTCGGCATTTTCCCGGCGCAGCTTTTCAGATTCAATGGCACGCTGCACAACCACCAGCAGACGGTCTGCCTTGAAGGGTTTTTCTATATAGTCATACGCCCCCTTTTTAAGAGCATTGAAAGCCGTCTCAATCGTGCCGTGGCCGCTGATGATAATGACCGGCAGTTGTGGAGCTTCTTTTTTGAATTGTCCCAGCAGTTCCAGGCCATCAAACTTGCTGTTTTGTAACCAGATATCCAGAACCACCAGGCTTGGCAGGCGTTCGTGAAAATGCTTCAACGCCTCGTCACTGTTGGCAGCCGTTCGGGTTTCAAAGCCCTCGTCTGCCAGAATACCGCTGACCTGTTCACGGATATCCAGCTCATCATCAACGATCAGTACATCATTCAGCATGTCGCATTCCCTGCTTGTTATTGTTTAATGGTTTACGCGGATAAAGCATTTGTGCATCCTGACTGTAGCGAAGGATTACCCTGAAGAATTTTAGATTCTTCGCTGCGCTCAGCATGACAAACAATATTTCTGTGTAAGCCCCTATTCCCTATTGTTGTTCTGATGCCACAAAGCGCATGGTAATAACAGCACCATGTGGCACGGCTGCCTCTATCTTCAAAATTCCAGCGTGATCTTCAATGATTTTTTTTACAATTGATAACCCCAGGCCAGTGCCACTGTCCTTTGTGGTGACATATGGTTTTATAAATTGATCTGTATTATCAGATGTAAAGCCAATTCCGTTATCAGAAAGAATTAAAAAAATCTCATTGAAATTTTTATTGAGGGTCAGGCTGATTTTGCCTGTGTAGCTTGTATTATCCGGGTGCGATGTGCGATAATCAGTAATAGCCTCAATGGCATTTTTCACTAAATTGGTCAACGCTTGGCGCATCATGGTCTGATCGCAGTCAAAAATAACGGCGGTATCTGTGGTATTCAAGCTGATTTCAAGGTCAGGATAAGCATTACTGTGCAGTTGAATTACGTCGCGGCACAGTTGCAGGAGATCGGCGCGTTTGCGCTTGGGTTGCGGCATGCGGGCAAAGGATGAGAACTCATCGACCAGCAACTGCAGATCGCCAACCTGGCGGATAATTGTATTGGTACATTGCTCAAAAATACTGGCATCTTTGGTAATTTGCGGCAGAAACTTGCGCGCCAGCCGTTCTGCGGAAAGTTGGATGGGGGTAAGCGGGTTTTTAATCTCATGCGCCAGTTTCTGTGCCACATCCGCCCAGGCTGCGCCTTTCTGCACCCGTAGAAAGTCAGTAATATCATCAAATGTTAAAACATATCCCGTTACCGCGCCTTCCACTTCCTGGGTGCTGAGGCGCACGAGCAGGGTTCTGCGCAAGGCATCGTCGCCGGTAACAATCTGTGCTTCAACAGCTTTTTCAGGATTCAGGATAAATTCCGCAAAGATACTGCCAGCGGCGGGGAGTAGATCGATGATGTTGGCACCCACAATCGCCGCATGCGGCCTGTTGATAATATTTTCGGCTCGCTGATTGATAACGCGTACCTGCCCCTGGGGATCAAGGCCAATAACGCCGGCGGAAACACCACTCAACACGGCCTCAATGAAGCGGCGACGCACATCCAGTTGCTGATTCACTTCCAGCAGGGCACTGCGCTGTGTAGAAACCTGACTAATCATTCTGTTAAAAGCAAGTGTTAATGTTCTTAATTCATCATTCTGTTGACTGACGGGGACTTTCACATCCAGATCGCCTTCGCGGATACGTTCAGCCGCATTCACCAGTGCCATGATGGGTTGCAGCAGGCGTTGTGCCAGCACCAGCCCCAGCCAGATAGCGGCCAGCAGTAACAAGAGCGCAATAATGACAATCAGACTGGAAATGGCGATCTGCAGTTTTGAACGGCTGCGTTCCAGTTCCTGATACGCTTCAACCGCTGCCCGGGTTTTTTCGGTAAAATAAATCGCACGCGGATCAACGGGACGACCAATATATAAATACGCATCCACAAAACGATCCAGGTGCACCAGGGCATGGACGCGGTTATCATCGGTGTTGGTCAGCACGACAATTTCCCCCCGCTCTGCATCGGACAGCATATTAGGATTTATTTCTGAGAGTTGGCGCTCGCCGGTGGGATAGCCCAGCTCTGCGGTGACGACGATATTCTTTTTACTGTCAATGATTGCCGCTTCAGTCAGCGAGCGCAGCAGCATCTGGGTGCGCAATACCCCGACATAGGCATGATCGTCGGCCATCAGGGTCAGTGCCTGGCGGTTAAGGTCATGTGCCATGGCGGCGGCATCGGCTTTAATAATATTCTTATGTTCCGCAAGATATGCCTCGGCCACTTCCAGGGAACCACTGAGTGCCGTCTGAACGCGATCTGCAAACCACTGCTCCAGACCAACGTTAAAAAACACGGTGGCCAACGTCATGATCAGTACCGCCGGCGTTACGGCAATTACTGAGAACAGCAGGACGAGTCTTGAATACAGGCGACTGCCACCCAGTCCTGTTTTACGGGCAACCCACAGGTTAACAACACGTCGTACCACGACCAGTGCCGCCAGCAGTAACAGGATACTGTCTACCACCAGCAGGCTTAAGACCGTGCTGGGATCGGGCCCCAGCGGTGGGTAGCTGGAAAACACCACAAAGGTGCCAACCACGGCAATGACTGACAACAGAATAATGGTGGCGGCGGCTTTGGACTCGACGTGCGTCTGCTTCAGCCAGACCCGCAGCAGGCGGTAGAAAGAGTGATGCGATGTTTTTTTGGCGAGTTGTACCGGTGGTGTGCTGACCGGTGATACTGTATCCTGAGGGGGGATTTTGCGTTGCGCCTGCACTATAAACCTGCGGCAAAACTGGATCCCCGCCTACGCGGGAAATTCGTCTGGTGTTGCAGCACATCCCCCACGTATTCCCCGCGTAGGCGGGGATCCAGAGTTATTTTCCTGTTAATGATGAGGGTGATTATCATGTTATACAGCACGCTACGCTGCCTTTGCCAATCCCTGTTTCAGGCTGCCTCTGAGAATAGAGGTGCCTGCATAAACGCCGGTCTTGCCCAGATCTTCCTCAATACGGATCAACTGGTTATATTTTGCCAGTCGATCCGAACGGCACAGGGAGCCGGTTTTGATCTGCCCGGCATTGGTAGCAACGGCCAGATCAGCAATCGTGTTATCTTCTGTTTCACCCGAACGGTGTGAGATAACAGCGGTATAACCGGCGCGCTGTGCCATCTGCACGGCCTGTAGCGTTTCGGTGAGCGTGCCAATCTGGTTGACTTTTACCAGAATGGAATTGGCGGTGCTGGCAGTAATACCCTGCGCCAGGCGTTTGGGATTGGTAACGAACAGATCGTCACCCACCAGTTGTACCTGCGCACCAATGGTGTTGGTCAGCAGTGCCCAGCCGTGCCAGTCGTCTTCCGCCATACCATCTTCAATGGAAATAATGGGATACTGTTTTACCAGGCTGGCGTAATAGTCCACCATCCCGTTAGCATCCAGTTTCTTACCCTCGCCTTCCAGATGATAAGTACCGTTTTTATAAAACTCGGTGGAGGCGGCATCGAGTGCCAGGTAGATATCACGGCCAGACTTGTAACCCGCGGCTTCAATCGCCTGCTGGATAAAATCCAGGGCTTCTGTGGTACTGCGCAGGTTGGGGGCAAAACCGCCCTCGTCAC
>JANMDF010000117.1:0-2852 GCA_031376145.1 Alphaproteobacteria bacterium | reverse complement strand
CTGGCCTGTAGAATGTTCAGTTGATCAATCTCGGCCACACTGGCCTCACCAATACCCACGTGACACTGTGTCATAATCTCTGCCGATAGAAAAATACGCTTGCTGGCAGACAGCTTCTTGGAATCATCAATACCTGTAATGCCTGCATATGCAGGGAAGATAACAGCAGCCGCGACCACAGAGCCAGCCAAAGACCCCCTGCCCACTTCGTCTACGCCGGCAACAAACCCCTTGTACTGCTGTTCCAGGGTAAAGTCAGGCATCGAGACGCACTTTTAAACTGAGCAAATCCTGCCATGCTTCCCGCTTGTGCGCGGGAGTGCGCAGCAGGAACGCTGGGTGGAATATCGGCAGCACCGGTATATTTAAACCATCTTTATTGTAGGTCTTCCATTGGCCGCGCAGACGCATAATGCCAGTATTGGTGTCCAGCAGACTTTTGGCGGCAATGCCACCTAGCGTTACAATATATGTCGGCTTGATCAGGGCGATATGGCGGCGAACAAACGGCATACACTGCACAATTTCATGATCCGTTGGTGTGCGATTACCCGGTGGCCGCCAGGGCAGAATGTTGGTAATATAAACTGTGTTCCGATTCAGGCCAATGCTGGCCAGCATTTTGTTCAGCAGTTTACCACTTTGTCCCACAAAGGGTTTTCCCTGACGATCTTCATCAGCACCCGGCGCTTCACCGATCAACATCACTTGTGCCGCCGGGTTACCATCAGCAAATACCAGATTGGTAGCGGTTTTTTTGAGTGCACAACCATCAAAATCAAGGATGTCCTGGCGAAGACTCAATAAATCAGGGGATGAGAGCGGTACGGCAGGTGGTACTGCTGGCGATGTGCTAGCTTGTACAAAATGATTTAGGGGCATATCGGCATACGTGCCGAACACACCAATATGACTATACCACTGCTGAAGTTGAAGATTCGCTTGCATCGCTTTGTCTGCATTAATACAGAGAAGATGACCCGTTGCGCAAGTAGCTGGTGTAAAGAAAATACGACTTACGCGAAACAAGGATTTGTGTCATTCTGAGCGTAGCGAAAAATTCCTTAGAGTATTGAGAGCCTTCACTTCGTTCAGAGTCTGTCCTGAGCATAGCGAAGGAATGACAGAGGCGTTTCGCGTAAGTCGTAAAAAATAAAGTTGGTTTATTGTGATACGTCGATCACTGCATTTCCTGTTTGTGCTTGCTGTTGCGGCTGCCATAGCCGTCGCCGCCTGTGAGCAGCAGGCGGTAGAGAAACCGGTTGCGGCACAGGATGCTCCGGCCGCCCCTGTACCGGATTACACACCCGATGTTGCTGTTAGCACACCGGGCAATTATCTGGCAGCATTCCATGCCTTTGCCGAGCGTGACAGCAGTGCCGGATTACACTACGCTCTGGCTGCCCTGCAGAATGACAAGGCAAACAGCACGCTTCTGAAACGTGCCCTGATGATGGATTTGATCCAGCCACACCCAAAACATTTGAAAGAACTGGCCACAGCAATCCTGGATATTGATGCCACGGACTATGTGGCGCGACTGGTACTGATGACGGAAGCGGTAAAGGTCGGAAATTTTCCGCTGGCCAGTTCCTATGTCGCTGGAGATGTGCCGGTCATGCAGTTCTGGATTCCCATCTTGCAGGCCTGGCTGGCCGCTGGTGATAAAGACCTGCCAAAGGCCACAAATCTGTTGGAAAGCCTAGAAAAAATCGTCCGCTTGCAACCCCTGTTAATGCTGCACAAGGCGTTAATTGCCGATGTTCTGCAGCAGCCGTCTGTTGCGGCCATTGCCTTTAATAAGGCGAAAGCCAGCAGTGAATCCCTGCCATTACGGATGGCTGTGCTGTACAGCATTCACTTGCGTGATCGGGGCGATCAGGCAGCCGTAGATAGTGTCTGGAAAACATACGGCGATCTCGCCAAAGACAGCCGCCTAGCATCAGCCATCCGCGATGCTGTTGTGAACAGGCAGGATCAGGCGCTTGGGGCTGTTAGTACTGCTAAGGCTGGCTTTGCACAGGCACTGTATGATCTTGCCACATTGCTTAATCAGGATCAAAGCCGCGATGCAGCCTTGATCCATCTGGGGCTTGCGGCATACCTTGAACCACAATCCGATTTTATCAGATTGCTGAAAGCACGCCTTTTGGAGCAGAGCGGGTATACGCGTGATGCCATTGCTACGTATCAAACCTTCAAGATGCCTTCGGTATTTTTTGAAATGACGCATTTGCGTGCCGCACAGCTGTATGTCAGCGATGAAAACAACCAGGCAGCCATGGAGATCTTACAAACCTTACTGCAGCGGCAGCCAACGGCGGATGTATATATTGAGTTGGGCGATCTGCAGCGTATTGCCGAAGATTGTGAGCCGGCGATTGACAATTACAGCAAAGCCCTTGCCATGCTTGGAGAACCAGCAGAAAAACTGTGGCCAGTATTCTACGCTCGTGGCATCTGCTACGAACGCCTGAAGCAATGGCCAAAAGCCGAAGCCGATCTGCAGAAGGCTCTGGAACTGAACCCTGATGAACCCCAGGTCTTGAATTATCTTGGCTATTCCTGGGTTGAGCAGAACATGCACCTGGAGCAGGCACTGGACATGCTGCAAAAAGCCGTCGCGGCTGAGCCTAACGATGGGTACATTATCGACAGCGTGGGATGGGCATTTTTTAAGCTGGGCAAATTTCAGGAGGCTTTTCCATACCTTGAACGTGCCGTTGCCGCCCGCCCGTTTGACCCTTTGATTATTGACCACTTGGGGGACGTATACTGGAAACTGAATCGTAAGAATGAGGCAAAATTTCAGTGGGAGCGGGCGTTATCCTTTGATCCGGAACCCGATGATC
>JANMDF010000103.1:0-1515 GCA_031376145.1 Alphaproteobacteria bacterium | reverse complement strand
AGGCGTTGCCCTGGAAATCGCGCCGATTTTAGGTGAACTCAGTTCGACAAGTTTCATAATAGCTTTCGACTTGGGTACGTTCTTTTTGACCTTGAGCGGGTATTATAGCGAAAGAATTTTAGTCGAATCTGCTCTTAAGTCATTGGACAATATTCCATGCCATTACTCCCCAAGCTCTTGCTCGCTTGTGCATGCCTCTCGTCGTTCAGTGCAATTGCATATTCGAAACAACCAGTCGGGAACGACTCAAACTGGACGCAGTTTCGGGGCCCGAACGGATCCGGCATCGCGACGTCAGCGTCGCTGCCGGCGGAGTTTGGCAGAGAAAAGAACCTGAAGTGGAGGACAGAGATTCCTTCTGGCCACTCGTCCCCTGTGATCCACAGTGGACGAATTTATTTGACAGCTTCGGAACAGGAGTCACTCCTGACCATCTGTTTCGATCAATCAACTGGAAAAGAACTTTGGCGGCGTGAGGCCCCACGCGATCGGAAAGAGACGCTCGACCCGCGAAACAACCCAGCAAGTCCATCGCCGGTTGTGGATTCGACAGGCGTTTACGTTTTGTTTCCCGACTTTGGGCTACTGAGCTATAGCCTCGATGGAGAGTTGCGATGGCAAACGAAACTTGGCCCATTTACCAACATCTACGGAATGGGTGCTTCGCCCATTCTCTGCGATGGGCGACTCATTATCGTTTGCGATCAGAATTTGGATTCGTATATCGCGGCGTTCGACATAGCTACAGGAGTAGTCCTTTGGAAAACAAAACGATCCGAAGCGACCAGCGGCCATTGCTCACCGATTCTTTATCATCCGGGCGGTGGCGAAGCCCAGGTTCTCGCAGTCGGTTCGTTTTACCTAACATCGTATTCGGTCGTAAGCGGCGCAAAGCTATGGTGGGTCGGCGGCTTGTGCTTTGAGATGAAATCGACTCCCGTGTTCCAGGGTGACATGCTTTATATCAATGGATATGGTTCGCCCCAAAACGAACTCGACGCGAGTTTCAAGATCGAGGATTTCGGAACGGTGGTTTCAGCCCAAGACACAGATCGCGATGGATTGCTCAAGCTTGAAGAAATGCCGGACGAGTTGTCAAAAAATTTCTTCCCGGCAGTGGATCTTGATTCCAGCGGCGCATTGGACGCAGGGGAGTGGCAATACTTCAAACAGTCCATTGCCAGCAAGAACAGCATGATGGCGATCCGGCTTGGCGGGAAAGGCGATATGACGAGCAAGAGTGTCGTATGGAAGTACTTTCGCAACGTCCCGCAGCTACCGTCGCCTCTTCTGGCCAACGATCGCTTGTTCATGATCAGCGATCAGGGGATCGTGACTTGCTTGAATCCCAAGACAGGCGAAGCGTTGAAGCGGGGCCGATTGCAAGGCGCGTCGGGCAACATATATGCTTCGCCAGTGCTCGCCGACAACAAGCTATTTTTCATCACAGAAGATGGAAAGGTTGCCGTGACCGACACGACTTCGGACTTCAACGTCTTGGCGGTCAATGAGCTG
>JANMDF010000031.1:0-7681 GCA_031376145.1 Alphaproteobacteria bacterium | reverse complement strand
TCTCCCCATTCTGCACAGTATGTTTGCCAAGATAATAGCGATGGCTGTGGCGGGTGCCGGTAGGCTCACCGTTCTCGTCCCGCAACGGATATTCTATGATATTCATATTCACCGGATGCAGGATTTCCAGCATGAAGGACTGCGAAGCTGGCAGCAGTGTGTCTATAAGACTGATCCATCTGTGCTCTACGCCGTTAAGTTCCCGTCTTGGCGGTGTTTGTGCGGTTTTATGCGTACACAGCGTGTCCACTGCGGCAACAAAGCTGTCGTATATCTTTTTAACCGGCATGCTCAGCCCTGCCCCACCGCTGCCGTTAATGCGGCTTCCAGAAACAGATCAATATCCCCGTCTAATACAGCCTGTGTCGCACTGGTTTCAACATCGGTACGCAGGTCTTTCACCATCTGATACGGATGCAGAACATAAGAACGGATTTGGTGTCCCCAGCCAATATCGGTTTTCTGATCTTCCTTGGCCTGGCTTAACGCCTGGCGTTTTTGCAGTTCCTGCTCATACAGGCGGGCTTTCAGCATGGACATGGCCTGCGCACGGTTGCGATGCTGTGAACGGTCGCTCTGGCACTGCACCACAATATTGGTGGGAATGTGGGTAATGCGCACCGCACTGTCGGTGCGGTTAACGTGCTGACCCCCGGCACCGGATGCACGATAGGTATCAATGCGCAAATCTTTTTCCTCTACCAGAATATCAATATTATCATCCACTACCGGGTACACCCAAACCGAACAGAAGCTGGTGTGCCGCCTGGCATTTGAATCATAAGGGGAAATTCTTACCAGGCGATGTACGCCGCTTTCATGTTTCAACCAGCCATAAGCATTGGTAGCGGTAATCTGCACCGTTGCTGATTTGATCCCTGCCCCGTCACCATCACTCTGTTCCAGCAACTCATATTTAAAGCCGCGTCGCTCTGCCCAACGCAGATACATGCGCAGTACGATTTCCGCCCAGTCCTGGGCTTCCGTGCCACCGGCTCCGGCATTAATAGCAAGATAGCAATCGTTTTTATCAGCCTCGCCAGACAGCAGGGTTTCCAGTTCCAGCTTAATCGCCTGCCGTTGCAGATCGAACAGGCTGGATTCGGCTTCCGCCAACGTTTCCTGCTCGTTTTCTTCTTCAGCCAACGCCATTAAATCCAACGTATCAGCCAGCGTACGTTCCAGATCAAGAATATGCTGGATGGATTTTTCCAGATGGGTACGCTCCTGCAGCAGTTTCTGCGCCTGCTCAGGGATATCCCATAATGCAGGATAGTTAGCAGCTACGTTTAGATTAGAGAGCCTTGAATTTGCTGCATCCCAGTCAAAGATGCCTCCTCAGCAGCGCATACGACTGCTTAATGCGGGCTACACATTCCTGTATTTCGGGACGCATCAGTATATTCCATTAAAATCATTGATATTTACGCCGCTGGTCGTTGGATCACCACCGGCATCCGGCGGAATAAACTGATCCACTGGCACAGCATCCGGGCTGGGTGTCTGTACTTGCGCATCGGGATTCTGATACCTGCCACCATGCGTGTCATCCTTCTTTTTAAAGGCTTCCAGGATTGTTCCCGGCGCATCACTCCAGGCAATCGTGCCGGAATCATGGTTCACACGCACAAGCTTAATATCCGGCGGAATACGAAACGGTGTTGCAGGCTTGTCTTTCATTGCTTCCAGCATGAAATCCCGAAATATCGGGGCACAGACCATACCGCCGGTCGCCAGACGCCCCATGGGTTTAGGCTGATCAAAGCCAATATACAGCCCCACTACCAGATCGGGAGAAAAGCCAATAAACCACATGTCTTTGTGATCATTGGTTGTCCCGGTTTTGCCGGCCAATGGATAGCCTGGCAAGGCCTTACCAATGCTCTGTCCTGTACCGCGTTGCACAACCCCCTGCATAATGGAAACCATCTGATAGGCACTCGCCGGATCAGTAATCTGTGGGCGCGTGTCGGGCAGTTGCGGCATATCCTGGCTGTTCCAGCTATGCGCACTGCAATCTGCACAAATGCGGCCATCATGGCGATAGATGGTTTTGCCGTTACGATCCTGAATGCGGTCAATCAGTGTTGGAGTTATTTTCTTACCGCCATTCACAATCTGGGCATAGGCATTGACCATTTTCATCAGGGTAGTTTCATAGGAGCCAAGCACAGCAGCAAAGTACGGCTCAAGGTTATCATAGATTCCAAAGCGCTTGGTAATGTCCTGAATTGGCTGCATCCCCAGAGACAATGCAATACGCAAGGTCATCAGGTTTTTGGATTTCTCCATACCAATCCGAAATGACGTAGGGCCACTGTATTTATTTTCATAGTTTCCGGGTGTCCAGCTTCCCCGTCCAGCCCCAAGGCTTAAGGTGACAGGCGCATCGTTCACAATGGTATTCGGTTTGTAACCACGTTCCAGTGCCGCCAGATACACCATGGGCTTAAAGGTGGATCCTGGCTGACGCAGTGCCTGGGTTGCGCGGTTAAACTGGTTGCCGCGATAGTTAAAACCACCCACCATGGCCAGCACGCGCCCGGTGTGGGGATCCATGGCCATTAATCCTCCATTGACCAGCGGTGCCTGCTGCAGGTCATACAACACCGCATCTGTTTTATTATCTGCAAGTTGGCGACGACTTACATAGATAACATCACCTTTTTTCAGTATTTTAGACACACTGGATTTTGTCCATTTGACACTGTCCGCATCCAGACTGCCTTCATCACCGGCTTTGGTGATGAGACGTGCCGTATTGGTATTGACGGCAGTCAGTAACGCCAGATCCCAACCGGCTTCGGCATAGCCGTTATCCATCTGTCCCAATTTTATAACGGCATCATTGTTGCCCATATCCAAACTGGTGACCACACCACGCCAGCCGCGCTGGCGATCAAAATTCACCACACCCTGGCGAAAAACCCGCTCGCCAATAGACTGCAGGTGCGGATCAAGTGTAGTACGCACCGCATAACCACCGCCATACAACTCACTTTCTCCATAATGCTCTTTCAACCAGCGGCGTGTGTCTTCGGCAAAAGCCTCGGCTTTTACTACCACAGCGGCATCACGGCGACGAATGGTAAACGGTTCACGTTGCGAAGATTCAAGGGTGGCGCGGTCAATGTAATTTTCCTTATACATCTGCTCCAACACCCAGTTGCGCCGGGCAATCGCCTCACGCAGCCGCCTTACGGGATGGTAATTGTTTGGTGCTTTTGGCAATGCTGCAAGATAAGCAACCTCTGCCGGCGTTAATTCATCCAGTGAATGGTTAAAGTAATTCAGCGCCGCTGCAGCCACACCATAAGAGCCAATCCCCAGATAAATTTCGTTGAGATAAAGTTCCAGGATGCGGGGCTTGCTTAAAACACTTTCTATCCGAAAGGCCAGAATGGCCTCCTTGATTTTGCGCTCCAGGGATTTCTCATTCGTGAGCAGAAAATTTTTGGCAACCTGCTGGGTAATCGTTGATCCACCCTGGCGGCGGCTGTCATCATGCAGTTTATTATTCAGGTTAAACACCGCAGCGCGTATCACGCTCCACAGATCAATACCACCGTGATTGAAAAAATCCTGATCTTCTGCTGCCAGAAAAGCATGAACAACCAGCGGCGGAATCGCATCAATGGGAACAAAAACCCGTTTTTCCTGGGCATATTCCGCCATCAGGCGCCCATCACCAGCATACAGACGCGTTACGACAGGCGGGCTGTAGTTGGCCAGTTGCTTATGATCCGGCAGACCACGCCCATATTTGTTAAAACCATACAGAATCAGGGTTCCAGCGGCAATAAGACCCACCAGCCCCAGAATCAGCATGACTTTCAGAAACGTTTTCATAAGTTTTCTACCTGTATACTTATCGCACATGAAGAATGTGCGATGTAACGCTCAAACGCCGCGCAAGCTTTACCACTCGCAAAGCATTTGTACAAATCTTCAGATGCGAGCGGTATAGCGCAAAAATGTTATCTGTCAGCCATAAATCGCTGTCAACAACAGCTGCAACATACGTCAATTTTTCTCTAAGAAATAACGCTCAACAGCATCATGGATGCCACTGATAATCTGTGCGCGGTGGCTTTTCTGCTTCAACAACCACTCCTCCTTTGGATTGGAAAGATAGCCCATTTCAATCAACACTGAAGGCACATCCGGTGATTTCAAGACAATAAATCCTGCAGAGCGGTGCGATTTCTGTTTTAATTTCGCATGTTTAGACAGTTCCTGCACAAGAAGCGTCGCAAAGCGTGCCGACTGATTCATCGTTTCACGACGAATCAGATCTACCAGGATACTGGTAACCTCATCGTCTTCTTTTGATAATTTTACACCGGCAACGGTAGCATTAGCATCCGCAGCGATGATAGCAGCCTCAGCATCAGAAGCTTTTTCTGACAGCGTGTACACCGACATGCCACTGGCGGTTTTATCAGGAAAAGCATCAGCATGCAGGGAAATAAACAGAGCCGCATTATGCTTCTGGGCAAATCTGCTGCGCCCCTCCAGTGGAATGAAGGTGTCATCCGTGCGCGTCAACAGAACTTTATACTTTCCTGTGGCTTGCAATCTGTCGCGCAATTCCAGAGAGGCCTTCAGAACAATATTCTTTTCAAAAACCTTGGTTTCACCACTTGCTCCAGGGTCTTTGCCGCCATGCCCTGGATCAATAACAATCACGGGCTTTGGAATTGTTTTTACCGATCTTGCAACAGGTGTCTGCTGTACGTTACGCACATCAATAACCAGCCGCCAGGGTTTGGGGGATGCTGCCGGCAGCAGAAAACTGGTGATAATGCTGGTAGGATGCATCGTCGCCAGGCGTATGTGGGCATTGCCACCCTGGTTACGCACACGCTCAATTTTTCTGATAATCCCGGAATGGATGGGCAGTTGCAGTTTGCTGGCCTGCACCTTGCTCCCGTTGAGCATAATGTCTACGGCTTTGCTGCCATCATTTACGGCAACCTGGTATGCTGTGCTGCCGGACAATTCCAGCACAATACGGGTTTTTTCCGGGTGTTCACCAATGCGAATAGCAAGAATATCCGCAGCCAGAGCAACTGCATCAAGGTTAATGAGCACACACAGCGTACAGATAAGATTAATTAAGTGTCGCATCACTTTATTGTTGTTGTTGGCGCTTAAACTTTGTAACACTGCTTGCGTAACGTTGACGATATGTTTACGTATGGTCGCTAGATAGTGTAGTCAAGAGATGGAGAATGCGGCGAAAAGCAAAGGTTTCGAGAACCGGAAGCGCAAATGTACACCGTTGTACATGCGAGCCGGAAGCGTAGAAAGCGTTGCTTTGCATGCCATTAAACATCTCTTGACTGCACTATCTAAAGAATAGCGTTCTTTTGCTGACCTTCAGAGAAAAAGTAAACAAAAAAGACACGAAGAAGAATGCCTGCTGTCCAATTTTCGATGCACCTAGCCTGTAACGATACATCGTTACCCTCAACGCAAAATGCTTTTGCTGCTGGTATGCGTCGTTCATGCATCATCCCCTTAACACAAATACTGCTGCACCCTGCTGCCGTTCGGACAGCATCCGGCGCGTGTGCGGCTATGGAGTCTACCCAACATGTCAAAAAAAATCCTCATCGAAGCAACCCATCCCGAGGAAACCCGCGTCGCGGTTATTGATGATAACCGACTGATTGAACTGGATTATGAATCCAGTCTGAAAAAACAGGTTAAAGGCAATATCTATCTGGCGAAAGTCACGCGGGTTGAACCCTCGCTGCAGGCTGCGTTTGTTGAATATGGCAATGATAAGCAGGGATTCCTGCCCTTTGCCGAGATTCACCCGGATTATTTCCGTATCCCCATTTCTGACCGTGAAGCACTGATTGCTGATGAAGCCCAGCAGCAGGCGGCAGAAAATGATCCCGAAACCAGTGAACCAGGCGAGAAATCAGAAACCGACACGGTCGGTGGTGATGATGCAGATGTGCGTCCCCGTCGTTTCATCCCGCGCCGTCGCTATAAAATTCAGGAAGTGATCAAAAAACACCAGATCATGCTGGTACAGGTCACTAAAGAGGAGCGCGGCAACAAGGGTGCTGCCATGACCACCTATCTGTCACTGGCTGGCCGCTATGCCGTCCTAATGCCAAACAGCCAGCGCGCAGGCGGAATTTCCCGAAAAATCAGTGATGGCCAGGATCGCCGCCGTCTGAAAGAAATTATTACGGAGCTGGGTGTTCCCGAGGGTATTTCGCTGATTGTCCGCACCGCCGGCGTCGGACGCACCAAAATCGAGTTGAAAAAAGATTATGAATACCTGGTGCGCCTGTGGGACACTATCCGTAATGACACACTGCAAGCAACAGCCCCTGCCCTTATTTATGAGGAAGGCGATCTGATCAAACGTACGCTGCGCGATATGTACATGCCGGATATTGAGGAAATCCTCATTGAAGGAGATGAGGCATATAAAGACGCGAAAAATTTTGTCAAAATGCTGATGCCCACCAATGCCAAGCGGGTGCAGCAGTATAAAGATTCCCACATTCCCCTGTTCCACCGTTACCATGTGGAACCCCAGATTGATGCAATTTTAAAACCGTCTGTCACCCTGCCTTCCGGTGGATATCTGGTGATGAACCAGACCGAAGCCCTGGTGGCTATTGACGTTAACTCCGGGCGCGCAATACGCGAGCGCAACATTGAGGAAACTGCCCTGAAAACTAATATCGAAGCTGCTGATGAAATTGCACGGCAATTGCGGCTGCGGGATATGGCAGGTTTGATTGTTGTTGATTTTATCGACATGGAAGACCGGCGCAATAATAATGTGGTGGAAAAACGCCTGCGTGAGGCATTGCGCAGTGATCGTGCCCGTATTCAGGTAGGCCGGATCAGTAATTTCGGGCTGCTGGAGATGTCACGCCAGCGGTTGCGTCCTTCGCTGATTGAGTTCAGTTCCCTGCCGTGCCCGCATTGCCAGGCAACCGGTAAAGTTGCCCCAGTTGAAGCCATTACGCTACAGGTATTTCGCGCCCTGCAACTGGCTGGCATTGAAAACCGCTATGCCGTCATCAAGCTGCTGGTTCCGGGTAATGTTGCCCTGTACCTGTTCAACCAGAAACGGGCAGCACTGACGGATATTGAACAGCGGTATCATTTCAAAGTCATTGTCGAAGAAGAGAATCGCGGCATTGAAGATGGCTTCCGACTGGAACCCATGGAAGAACTGTCAGCAGAACAGAAAGAAGCCTATCAGCACG
This sequence comes from Alphaproteobacteria bacterium, assembly GCA_031376145.1. Lineage (GTDB taxonomy): Bacteria > Pseudomonadota > Alphaproteobacteria > JAJTHO01 > CANGXP01 > JANMDF01. The sequence goes on along the minus strand of JANMDF010000031.1, from coordinate 434 downwards.
ACAGCCACCAGGCATTTCTGGAAGAGCGGCTGCGCCTGATTGCTGAAAGCAAACATGGTGGCCGTGCCAGCGGCAACAGTGCCGGTGGGCGCCGTCGTGGGCGTCGCGGTGGTCGTGATGAACGCCCACAGCATCAACATAACGATGCAGAAGCATCGCCGCAGAATCTGGATGAAAGCACTTCTTCAGAAAACGAATCGCTCAACGAAACCGAGGGCAGTGATACGCCAGCCAGAGAACAGGATGGCGAACGCCGCTACCCCCGTGGTCGCCGTCGCCAGCGTTACCGCAATGGCCGTAATCGTGGTGGCCGTTCTGAAAATACTGAGTCACAACATGATCCTGATACTAATCAAGGTGATGATGACCAGCCTGCTCCTGTTGAGCAACCCACAGCTGATATTGCCGCACCATTTGTGCCCATCGTTGAGAAC
>JANMDF010000088.1:0-1515 GCA_031376145.1 Alphaproteobacteria bacterium | reverse complement strand
AATACGCTTTGATTGACCGAATAGTTACTTTGCTTTTCAATCACATGAATGTCCTGAATTCCCAGACATTCGCAGGTGCGCACGGCGGCATTTGCGTTCTGAGATTGATAAATATCCTCTAATACTAAGGTAACATAGCGAGTTCGATGACTTAACACCTTCTCCATAATAGCCCTCCTTCTTTCAGTAATGAATTGAAGTAGATGATCAATAACGAGCTGATTTTGTGTTTCCAGTTCCATTTAGTTTTCCAAAAGTAAATAAGAAGTAATCAAAATCAATTGATTGGCTATTTTTGAGCTCGATTAGTTTCCATGCAATACATCTTCCCGTCTGATTTTATTTTTGGCACTAGTACAGCCGCTACACAAATTGAGACTGCCTTCGATCATGATTGGCAAGGTGTAAAATCTAAAGATGGCTTTATTCTAAATCGTACGACAGACCACGAAATTCATTGGAAAGAAGATATTGAGATTATTTCATCACTTGCTCCTTACTATCGCATGGGCATCATGTGGAGTAAAATTCAGCGAGAACCGCTCGGTAGTTTTGATTTGCCCACGGTTTCATATTACAAAGAGCTATTAGAGGAATTGAAAAATCGAGGCGTGAAAGTCATGCTTGTGCTTCATCATTTCACAAATCCTCTATGGTTTGCCAAATTAGGTGGCTGGGAAAAAGAGACCAATATTATTTATTGGGTAGACTTTGCCAGAAAAATGGTAAACGAATTTGGCGAGTATGTCAGTCATTGGAATACGTTCAATGAGCCAAATGTCTATGCCAGCTTCGGTTGGCTCACAGGCTCCTTTCCTCCCTTTAAAACCAATCCTGTGTTGGCCGCCATCGTTGTTAAAAACATGGGCAAAGCGCATGATCAGGTGTACGATTACATCAAAGAAAATTATCCACAACAACCGGTTGGCATTTCGCACAATGCGACCATCTTCACTGCAGAAAATACGTTGGGTTGGTTTACCTCACGCTTAAGTGATTGGTGGTTTATGGAATGGGTACCTGATCACTTTAAGAAAGTAGATTTCTTTGGCATGAGCTATTATGCGCGCATTCCGCACGACCCCATGCCGATTACTTACCTAGACACCCCTGATAAAATAAAAAAATCAGGAGTGGCACATGACGATATGTGGGAATATCATCCGGAAGGCATGCGCACTTGCATGGATCGCTATTGGAAAAAATATCAAAAACCAATCATTATTACGGAGAACGGAATTTGTCAGGAGACTGATGAACTTCGACAAAAGTCCATCATAGATTATGCTAAAATTATTCATCAAGCCTTACAGGACGGCATTGACATTAAAGGCTATTTCTATTGGAGTACATGGGACAATTTTGAATGGCATCTTGGTCCAACAAAAAGATTTGGATTATACTCCTGCGATTTGGAGACAAAAGAAAGAAAGGCGAGACCCAGTGCTGCGATTTTCAGGAAACTGGCTCATTTCAAAATGTTTGAGGTTGGTGAAGAGCTTGTTCAAGAAGTTG
>JANMDF010000084.1:0-5407 GCA_031376145.1 Alphaproteobacteria bacterium | reverse complement strand
CATTGGTGGCGGCATGGCGAATACGTTTTTGTATGCCCTGGGTAAAGATGTGGGTAAATCGCTGTGTGAGCGTGATCTGGCCGATACGGCACGCACCATTATGGCTAAGGCCGATGCTGCTGGCTGCAGGATTCTGCTGCCACAGGATGTCGTGGCGGCACAGTCTTTTGCTGCCCATGCACTGCATCAGACCGTGACGATTGATGCCGTGCCGGATGATGCGATGATCCTGGATATTGGTGCAATAACAGCCGCCAGCTGGGTACAATATATGCGAGAATGTAAAACTGTGGTTTGGAATGGCCCCGCCGGTGCATTTGAGATGCAACCCTTTGATCAGGGCACCATGGCTATTGCCCGTGCCATTGTTGATCAAACGCAAAGCAATAGCCTGGTGAGTGTGGCTGGGGGTGGCGATACCATTGCCGCACTGGTACAGGCAGAAGCCATGGACGCCCTGACCTTTGTTTCCACTGCTGGCGGGGCATTCCTGGAATGGCTGGAAGGCAAGACTTTGCCAGGGGTTGCGGCATTGCAACGCCAGAAAACACCACAGCGTAACGGGGCGGCAGCCTAGATGCTGGCGGGTATGCGCCGCTTGCGCCATACCCGCATTGTTGCCACGCTGGGGCCTGCCTCTGATACCGTCGAGACAATTACTGCCCTGGCACAGGTGGGGGCGGATACATTCCGTCTGAATGCCAGTCACAGTGATCATGATCAGTTGACACAACTGGTGCAGCGCATTCGCCAGGTTGAACAGGAACAGCAGCAGGCCATAGGTATTATTCTGGATCTGCAGGGGCCTAAACTACGGCTGGGGCACTTCACCAGTGGCCAGGTAATAATCAAGCAAGGGCAGGATTTTCGTTTTGATCTGTCTGCAGTGCCAGGTGACAGCCAGCGGGTACAGGTGCCGCATCCCGAAATCTTTGCGGTCTTAAAACCCGGCCAGCATATCCTGGTTGATGATGGTAAAATGCGCTTTGTGGTGGAAGAGGCTGCTCAGGACTATGCCCGCTGTCGCGCTCTATATGCCGGGGTACTCGCAGATCACAAGGGTGTGAATGTACCGGATGTGGTGCTGCCCATTGCGGCACTTACGGCCAAAGACCGTCAGGATTTACAGCATGGCCTGGCGCTGGGGGTAGACTGGGTTGCTCTATCCTTTGTCCAGACACTGGAGGATGTGCAGCAGTTACGCCCGCTGCTGCAAAATAAAGCCGGGCTGATGGTCAAGATTGAAAAGCCGTCTGCCATGCTGCATCTGCACGACATTGTGACTGCCAGTGATGCGGTGATTGTGGCGCGGGGCGATCTGGGGGTGGAAATGCCGCTGCCGGAAATGCCGAGCTTACAGAAACGTATTGTCCGCGCTTGTCGTCAGATCGGCAGACCGGTGATTATTGCAACACAGATGCTGGAATCGATGATCACTGCCCCCAGCCCAACGCGTGCCGAAGTTTCAGACGTGGCCAATGCTGTGTATGATGGGGCGGACGGCGTTATGCTGTCGGCAGAATCGGCGGCAGGCCAATATCCTGTAGAAGCCGTGCGTATGATGGAGCAGGTGTTGCAGAGTGTTGAGCATGACGGTGCCTATGACCAGATGCTGCATGCTTTATCAACAGAGGCGGTCAGTGATCCGGAGGCGGCGATCAGTGCCGCCGCCGCACTGCTGGCAGTGCATACCGAAGCTGCGGCCATTGTCTGCTATACACTGTCCGGCGCAACCGCCTTGCGCGTGGCACAGCACCGGCCATTAACCCCGCTGCTGGCGTTGACACCATCACTGGCAACAGCGCGTCGGCTCAGCCTGGCCTGGGGAATTGAGGCGCGTGTTGTTGAAACGGTACAGGATCTGGAAGTGATGGTTGCCACCGCCCGCGATCTGGTGCGTCCGTATGCAGACACTGGTGAAGTCCTGGTCATCACCGCCGGCGTGCCGTTTGGCACGGTGGGGGCTACCAACATGATCCGAGTTGTCAGGGTGTAAAGAATTGCCAACGTGCGCAGGATCTTTGGATGGCTGAGCCTGCAACGTTTTTTCAGTTCTCTTCGAGGCAACGCCTAAGAAACCCAGCCCAAAAACAACTTTTAAACAGCCATGCGATATGATATATAAGAGCAATACTTATATAAAATACATGAAAAGTTATTTAATTTGTCGCAATCCCCTTTTTCACGTCCCCCTGTTGCTGTTGACAAACCGCTGAGACAGCGGTTGTCACAGCATGTTTTGTTTGGACATGATATTCACCATCGGGACTATGATCAACTGGCACTGGATGTATCCACATTGCGCCAGATGCTGCGACAGTATCCGGCCAGTGATGTGCGCCAATGGCGCTATGATATCAAACAAACCCACCGTATTGAAGATACCACGCAATTTTCAGATGCGGACGGGCAGTTGAACAGCCGCTATGCAAAACGTGATACCCTGGTTGGCCAAATTGTTAACGCATCCATCTTTAATGACGGCGCAGATGCGATTATGCACACATGGCCTGAAATACCCCGTGAATTACGCTATGATGTGCTGTTCAGGTTTGATGAAAAGGGTTTCGGCACCAGTCAGCTTGCCGTTCCAGCAATAGCGTTACAGGAATATCTGTTGACCCAGGATGCAGTGACACTTGATAATGTCAGTGGGTATTATCAGCAACGCATGCAGGCATGCAAAGATATTCAGGGAACCCCCTTGCAAAGAATACAGCAGGTAACAGCGGCGCAATACCAGACCATTGTAGAACAGATAGCACAACAACTGCATGAACGGTCTGTCATCAGTAGGCTGCCGGATTTTATGCAGCCAGCGCAGCCGTTCCCATTCAACGAGGATGGGTTGAAGCAAAAAATTGCCGGAATGCCACGTGATCAATATACTACAATATTGGGCTATTATACAGGGAAGGTGGCTGCTTTGTCTCAGGATGGCAGAGATAATGGCGCATTGAACCATCTGCAGTCTGGATTGGAAAAATATCAGAAAGTTCTAAGCTGCCTGCAGGCAATGGGATCGTCTGTTGAACAAGGGCAAACGATTTTAAACTCAGTGATTGTCCGACAGCGTTAGAACCACTACAAGCAGGCATGCCTGCCAGTCTTTATGCCATCTTTGAATATCCTGCCGCATTGCTGCTGTTAAGCCTGCTGCCGCTGTACTGGTGGCTATCCCGTACTAAGCCCGCCGCACAGCAGCACGTTGTATTTTCAGCCGTTCGCCTGTTACAGGGACTGCCGCAAAACCCGCCCCAGGCCTTGCCACCAACGATATGGCACCGGCTGTTACGCATGGCGCTGTTGTTCTGTTTAATCATGATTCTGGCAAACCCTAAGCCGCCTGCGCCCCCGCAAACCCAGCCGTTGGCTGCAGGTGATCTGCATATCATGATGGATAACAGCTGGGCGGCTGCACCGAATATGGAAAACATGCTGCGTACCGCACGGCAGATGGTAACGCCGACACTGACGGCTGGACATACAGTCTGGTTCACCAGTGCTGCTGATGGTAAAACCATCACCATACAGAGTCTGGCGGCACTGAACGCGGTATTGTCAGGCCTGACCGTAAAACCATGGCATCTGCCAGATAATCCAATACTGGACATACCAGTGGGCACAAAGACTGTTTTTATCAGCAGTGGCTTATTGGAATCCCAGGTATTGCGATTCCTGCAGCAACAGGATGCAACAGTCTACGCCCCCCCCACAACGCACATACCAGCAACCACACTGACCGATATCCGTCGTCAGGACGGTGTTATTACCGGGATGGTACGGGCACTGTACGCACAGCATGGCGATGTAACATTGCTGACGGGGAATGTTCGCCATACGGTGTCTGTTGGCAAAGCCTTCACGATTCCTGACATACAGACCATTAAGCACTTGACCATTACGAATAATAACAGTCTGGCCGGCATGGCATTGTTGCCCGCAGCCCGTAGCACCGCACATCCGGGGCTGTTAACCTGGGCACATGATCATCAGTCCTGGTCATTACTCGATGAACCACGTTACATTTTTGAAGCATTACAGAAACCCGCATTAATAAAGCCAGATAGTAGCCTTGATCCATATACGGTACTGTTCTGGCCGGACGCCACGGCCATCACTGAAGCGACACAGCAGAAACTGCAGCAATGGATACAGGGGGGCGGGATGCTCGTCCGCTTTGCAGGTAATACCAGCCTGCAGGATAAGGAAACCCTGTTTCCCGCACCCATACGGGATATGCCCTTGGTGTATGGTGGAGCGGTGAGCCACCCCAAAACAACCTATGCATTACAAGCCCGGGGGCTTTTTAAAGACTTGAGCATCGTTGATACCATCAACATGCAACAACAGGTGTTGCTGTCAACGCCTGCAAACAGCTGGCTGCAGCTTGATAACGGCACGCCTGTTGTTTCAGCCCGCAAGATCGGGAATGGCTGGATTGTCCTGGTGCATGTTCCGGCCAGCCCCACATGGTCATCATTGCCGTATCACCCGGTTTTTATCGCCATGCTGCAGAGGCTCGCGCAGTATGCCGCTGGCAACGCCAGCGATATCACACCATCAGGCAAGCCCTACAGGCTTTATCAGCCTGTTGATGCTTATGGTGTGCTGCAGGCTCCGGTTGTGTCTGCCAGAAATATCAACACCTGGCCGCCACGTATCACGCCCCAGACGCCACCAGGGTTATATCAGCAGGGCGAAGACTTGCTGCCCCTGAATATCGCGGAGCAACTGCAGGATTATCAATCGGTATGGTCATCCGGTCTACCTGTCCGGCCATTGCTTGACGGAGGCATTCAGGATATTGTCCACTGGCTTTGGTGGCTGGTGTTAACCCTGTTTCTGATCGACTGGATGCTGCTGCTCTGGCCACAGTGGCGGATAATCCTGGCCGGCACAACTGTGCTCTGTCTGTGCATGACGGCAACCCCTGCGCTGGCTGCTGGCCGGATGTGCAGCATGACGGGCAGTGCAGAGCAACTGGCGGGATTAAGCCGATTAACCGAGGAACTAGAAAAACGCACAACCGTTGCACTGGATACACCGGTTGTTACACAACAGATATTTGCAGACTGCATCGTGCTGTATTGGCGATACAATAAAGGAACTATATCTGCAATGCAGCGAACCGCATTGCAGGATTATCTGCAGCGTGACGGGTTACTGCTGCTGGATATAGCCAACGGCAGCCCCAGTATACTGCTCCTGGAACAACAGGAGCCAGATCTGGCAGCCATTCTTGCGGATAACAATGCCTGGCCGCTGCTGCCATTACCACTGCTATTGCTGCTACCGGTTCCATTGACGCCGCCTTCTGACGGTACGCAGAATTGCAAATGCGCTGGGCTCATCGAATGTGCGTCGGACAGATCCGCGACTGCGACCGTGTCCTTGGTCCCGCCGC
>JANMDF010000028.1:0-4903 GCA_031376145.1 Alphaproteobacteria bacterium | reverse complement strand
CGCGGACAAGGCACGCAATATTAAGCTTACCAATGCCCTGATTGATGCCGATACGGGCGCTGTTGTTGCCGAGGCGGGCAGCAAGCTGACGCCGCGTCTGGCCAAAAAACTGTTGAAAGAGGGATTGAAATCGTACCTGGTGGCGGAAGAGGAATTGCTGGGGCGCTACATCGCCATTGATATTATTGATGAAAAAACCGGTGAAGTCCTCATTGAAGCTGGTGATGAAATCACGCCGGTGATGTTGGAAAGTCTGAAAGCGCAAAAGGCCAAGAAGATTCCAACCCTCGATATTGATCATGTGAATGTTGGGGCGCACATGCGCAATACGCTCATGGCCGATAAAAATCGTTCGCGTGAAGAGGCTCTGATCGATATTTACCGCGTGATGCGTCCGGGTGAGCCGCCAACGCTGGAAACAGCAGAAGCCTTGTTCAAAGGGCTGTTCTTTGATCTGGAACGCTATGATCTGTCCGCTGTTGGTCGTGTGAAGATGAATAGCCGTCTGAATTTAGAATGTACAGACGAAGTGCGTATTTTGCGTAAAGAAGATGTGCTGAGCATCGTTAACCTGCTGGTTGGTCTGAAAGATGGGCGCGGTGAAATTGACGACATCGATCACCTGGGTAATCGCCGTGTGCGGTCGGTGGGTGAGTTGATGGAGAACCAGTACCGTATTGGCCTGTTGCGCATGGAGCGTGCCATTAAGGAACGCATGAGTTCCGTGGATGTGGATACCGTGATGCCGCATGACCTGATCAATGCCAAGCCGGCGGCGGCGGCAGTGAAGGAATTCTTTGGCTCTTCCCAGCTGTCACAGTTCATGGATCAAACCAATCCATTGTCCGAAATCACTCACAAACGCCGCCTGTCAGCCCTGGGGCCTGGTGGTCTGACCCGTGAACGCGCCGGTTTTGAAGTGCGGGATGTGCATCCTACCCATTATGGCCGGATCTGCCCCATTGAGACACCGGAAGGGCCGAACATCGGCCTGATTAACTCGCTGGCAACCTATGCGCGGGTGAATCGTTATGGCTTTATTGAAAGTCCGTACCGCAAGGTGGTTGGTGGTAAGGTTGGCAGCGAAGTTGTCTATCTGTCGGCAACTGAAGAAGGCCGCTATACGGTGGCGCAAGCCAATGCCGATCTGGATAAGAATGGCAGCTTTACCAGCGATCTGATCAGTTGCCGGAAAAATGGTGATTTCGTTTTCAGTCGTCCGGAAGAGATTGACTACATGGATGTGTCGCCGAAACAGCTGGTATCTGTTGCTGCCTCGCTGATCCCCTTTCTGGAAAACGATGATGCCAACCGGGCGTTGATGGGATCCAACATGCAACGCCAGGCAGTGCCATTGATCCAGTCCGAGGCTCCCTTTGTGGGCACCGGCATGGAAGAAACCGTGGCGCGGGATTCTGGTGCGGCCATTGTCGCACGGCGTTCCGGTGTCATTGATCAGGTGGATGCCAAGCGCATTGTCGTGCGTGTCACTGAAGAAGAAGGTGATATGGCCGGTCCTGGTGTGGATATCTACAACCTGCATAAATTTCAACGTTCCAACCAGAGCACCTGTATTAACCAGCGTTCCCTGGTGAATGTGGGTGATGTGGTGGTCAAAGGGGATATTATCGCCGATGGTCCGTCTACTGAACTGGGTGAACTGGCACTGGGGCGTAACGTCCTGGTGGCATTCATGCCCTGGAACGGCTACAACTTTGAAGATTCCATCCTGATTTCCGAGCGCATTGTGCGTGATGATGTCTTTACCTCAATTCATATTGAGGAATTTGAGGTCATGGCGCGGGATACTAAGCTGGGGCAGGAAGAAATCACCCGTGATATTCCGAATGTGGGTGAAGAAGCCCTGAAAAACCTGGATGAGGCCGGCATTGTCTATGTCGGTGCCGAAGTCAAAGCCGGTGATATCCTGGTGGGTAAAGTCACGCCGAAAGGCGAATCACCGATGACACCGGAGGAAAAACTCCTGCGGGCGATCTTTGGTGAAAAAGCCTCTGATGTGCGGGATACCAGCCTGAAACTACCGCCTGGCGTGTCCGGTACGATTGTCGAAGTCCGTGTATTCTCCCGCAGCGGTGTTGATAAAGACGAACGCGCACTGGCCATTGAGCAGGCAGAGATTGCCAACCTGGCACGTGAACGCGATGCAGAGCGGGCGATTCTGGAGCGCAGTTACTATGAGCGTTTAAAAGAAAAGCTGCTGACGCAGACAGTCGTTAAAGCACCAAAAGGCAAAGCTGGTGCGTCCATTGATGCAGCGTTCCTGGCGGCTATGACCCCGCGCCAGTGGGATCAGATCGTCATTGAAGATGCGGTGCTGATGGATCATCTGGAGAAAATGCGTGGTCAGTTTGAGGCTAGCATCAAGCGCGTGGAAAGCCACTTTGAAGACAAAGTGGAAAAGCTGCAGCGTGGCGATGACCTGCTGCCTGGCGTGATGAAAATGGTCAAGGTGTTCGTGGCGGTGAAGCGCAAGCTGCAGCCGGGCGATAAAATGGCTGGTCGTCACGGGAACAAAGGGGTTATCTCCCGTATCATGCCGCTGGAAGACATGCCATTCCTGGAAGACGGGACGCCGGTGGATGTGGTCTTGAACCCGCTTGGCGTGCCGTCACGGATGAACGTGGGGCAGATTCTGGAAACCCATCTGGGTTGGGCGGCAGCTGGTCTGGGTAAACAGATTGGTAATATGCTGGCGACCTACAAAATCGATGGCAACGACAAGCCATTAAAAGAGCAGTTGAAAAAAGTTTATGGCGATGATGTCTTCAAGCAGGACATCAAGGACATGGACAACACGGCGTTGACCGAACTGGCCACCAACCTGAAGCCCGGCGTGCCCATGGCAACGCCGGTGTTTGACGGGGCGCGTGAGGATGACATCGTGAAGATGCTCACCATGGCCGGCCTTGACAGTTCCGGTCAGATGCACCTGATTGACGGGCGTACGGGTGAACGCTTTGAGCGGAAAGTGACTGTCGGGTACATTTACATGCTGAAGCTGCACCACCTGGTGGACGACAAAATCCACGCCCGTTCCATTGGCCCTTACAGCCTTGTTACCCAGCAGCCGCTGGGTGGTAAGGCACAGTTCGGTGGCCAGCGTTTCGGGGAGATGGAGGTCTGGGCACTGCAGGCTTACGGTGCTGCTTATACCTTACAGGAAATGCTTACCGTTAAATCCGATGACGTTTCCGGACGTACCAAGGTTTACGAAGCCATTGTTCGTGGTGATGATAACTTTGAGGCTGGTATTCCGGAATCCTTTAACGTGTTGGTGAAAGAAATGCGCTCATTAGGCTTGAACGTTGAATTGCGTCAGGAAGACGTGCATTTGACGCATAAGTCCAATGACAATGCGTTTTTACCAGCGGCGGAGTAGGGGGAGCATGGGCTTGATCCACGCTGATCTGTGCTTGAAAAATCCGCGTTTGCCGGCACTGAAGCCCATGGATGTCAAGGCGCTGGTGGATACCGGTTCTCTGCATCTGTGCGTGCCCAGGCATGTGGCGACACAGCTGCAACTAGAGGTACATGATACCCGGGAAGTACGGATTGCTGATGGATCTCTGCATACGGTAGATTATGTGGGGCCAATTGCTATCTATTTTGACAACCGGATGTGCCTTACCGGTGCGCTGGTGCTTGGCAACGAAGTCTTACTGGGTGCCGTGCCCATGGAAGATATGGATGTGCTTATTTCTCCAGCTAAGCAGCAGCTGGTTGTTAATCCAGCCAATCCCAATATCGCTGTATCGGTGGTGAAATAGGGCATAGCGATGATTCAGGCAGATCAGATTCCGGCGTTACTTGCTCAGCAGATTGGCTGTTTTCCCAGCGTGGAAAAAGTCATTCTGTTTGGATCACGGGCGCGGGGCGATTTTGACAAAACATCGGACATTGACCTGGCGGTGGCCTGTCCTGGGGCGGATTTTGAGGAATGGTCTCGGATTGAAGCAATGGAGCAATCCCCCATTACGATCATGCCCATCAACATTCGGCGGTATGAAAATTTGAAAGGCATGATACGAGCGTTAGTGGATAAGGAAGGGAAGGTATTGTATGAACGTTCTCAAATTGAAGATTGAGACGTTTATTCGTTCTGTTGCCAGTCTTGAACAGGCAGCGGCACTAGCAGATGGCAATGTTGACTTTCAAGACATTGTCAAAATGCGGTTTCTTTACACACAAGAGTATTCATGGAAGTTAATACGTCGGATTGCCTTATATGAAGGTCTTGATGTTGAACTTCCTGAAAAACCAAGAGAAATGTATGAATTGGGATTTCGTTTGGGATTGATAACAGATACGGGCGCATGGATAGCGATGATGAAAGACAGAAACAGGCTTGCTCATGTGTATGATGAGGAAGAATCACTGGCGATTTATTACAGAATTAAAGAGCAATATCTGCCTAGACTACAGGGATTGCGTACTGCAATACAGACGACATACGGTAAATAAGGGATAATTCCATGAGCGAACTGAACAGAGTCTTCGGACAGCAACAGACCACAGAAAGTTTTGATCAGATCAAAATTTCCATGGCAAGCCCGGACAAGATCCGGTCGTGGTCGTATGGCGAAGTAAAGAAGCCGGAGACGATTAACTATCGTACCTTCAAACCGGAAAAAGACGGCCTGTTCTGTGCGCGTATTTTCGGGCCGATCAAGGATTATGAATGCCTGTGCGGCAAGTATAAGCGCATGAAATATCGCGGGATTATCTGCGAGAAATGCGGCGTGGAAGTGACCTTGACCAAGGTGCGCCGCGAGCGCATGGGTCATATTGAGCTGGCCTCACCGGTTGCCCACATCTGGTTCCTGAAGAGCTTGCCGAGCCGTCTGGGCCTGGTGCTCGACATGACCCTGCGCGACATCGAACG
>JANMDF010000019.1:0-4583 GCA_031376145.1 Alphaproteobacteria bacterium | reverse complement strand
GATATTTATTGTTGATGCGATGCATAGCAATCCAATGTTACGGTAATTAACGATATATCACAAAATACTATTAATCATCGATAATGCGATTCTTTATTGGTCGATATTTATTGTGCGTTAATTCCTCTTAATTACGGTATCCAGATGATTGAAGGCAAGAAAATTACTGTCGTTATGCCTGCCTATAACGCAGAGCTTACACTGCGCCAGACGGTTCAGGCAATACCTGCTGGTGTGGTTGATGATATCATCCTGGTGGATGACTGCAGCCGCGATAACACGCAGCAGGTTGCTGCTGAACTTGGTATTTTTTATGTGCGTCATGAGAATAACAAGGGTTATGGCGGCAACCAGAAAACATGTTATCGCCTTGCCTTGGAGCGTGGCGCTGATATTGTCATTATGCTGCATCCGGATTATCAGTATGATCCACGGCTTGTTTCAGCCATGGCCTGGATGTTACTGGCAGGTCCCTATGACATTGTGCTGGGTTCACGTATCCTTGTGGGGAGCGCGTTAAAAGGCGGCATGCCTGTTTACAAGTACGTTGCAAATCGGGGCTTAACGTGGTTCCAGAATGTGCTGATGGGGCAAAAAATATCAGAATATCATACCGGCTTTCGTGGATATCGCCGCGAGGTTCTGGAAGCCATTTATTTTGAGCATAATTCAGACGATTTTGTCTTTGATAATCAGTTTCTGGCGCAGGCAATTTATCAGGGGTTTCGTGTCGGGGAAATTTCCTGTCCAGCCAAGTATTTTGATGAGGGGTCTTCGATCAATTTTCGCCGCAGCGTCGTGTATGGCCTCGGTGTCGTCTATACAAGTCTCAGCTATTTTCGTGCCCGATGGTTGACCACAAAACGTACGATCTTTGTAAGAAAATGATTAATACACAGACTCAAGCCGACGCAGCATTCCCTGGCTGCCCTTCCTGTCAATCCACAGCGTGGCAGTGGATTTTTAAAAAGGCCAGCTATGATTATTACTGCTGCAAAACCTGCGGTGTTGAGACTGTCTGGCCACAACCTGCACCAGTGGTACTTAATGCGATTTATGCAGAACAATACGGGGAACGCACCACTAACACCACCTTTGATGTAGTTGCAGCCACCAAGCGTGATGCCTTCAGGCCATATATACAGCTTTTGAATGCCCATCACCAAATACAAGATAGGAAATTATTGGATATCGGCTGTGATCTTGGTTTTATGCTCGATGAAGCAGCAGCATCAGGCTGGAATCCCTATGGGATTGAATATGATGTGGTTCGCGCAGATACGACCAGCAAGAGATTTCCCAATGTGTGTGCCGGTGACGTGGAAAGTCGCCAGGATGTGCTGACAACTTGGGCTGGAGCACACAAATTCTCTGCAATTACGATGATGGACGTTCTGGAGCATACGCGCTCACCAGAAAATGTCCTTAACATTGTTCATAACATCCTTGCAGATCAAGGGTTGTTACTGATTGTGGTTCCCGATCGTTCTGGGCTTATGCGTCGCTTAACCAGAAAGCATTGGATAGCTTATAATGATGAGCATTTATGGCACTTTAATCGCACCAATTTAGCCGACATGTTGACCAAAATGGGCTACGCAGTCCTGTTGCAAGGCAGGGATGCAAATCGATACCTGCCATTTGGATTTCTTATGTCGCGGCTATTTAATGTTTTGCGACTGCCGACACGCTTCAACTTTTGGATCCAAAAAGCTATCATGAAAATGCCACGGGCAGTGGTGAATTTGAAAATTCCCTACCCAACAGGGGGGCAGTATGTCCTGGCTCGAAAGCAATAGACGCCAGGCAATCGACGTTGCCGCTTACTGCACAATAGTCACGCTGTACGGATATGTGTTGTATACCCATATTTTCTGGCGTGATGAACTGCATCCATTTGAGATTGCCCGCATAAGTCCCGGGTTAACCGAACTGTTTTTTAACAGCCGCTATGATGGCCACCCCATGCTGTGGTACAGTATCCTGTGGATCGTGACACGGTTTACTGAAAATCCTGCCTACATGCAGGTGATCAATGGGTTGATTGGTGCCGGTTATCTGGCCATTATCTGGCTTGCCAGCCCGTTTCGTCTGTATGAAAAAATAGCGATCAGCTTCAGTTTTTATGCCGTGACATTTTTCATCATCAGTCGTTGCTATGGGTTGGGCTTATTACTGGCGTTACTTTTTCCGTATGTACGGAGCCGGTGGCCTGAAAAAAAACTGTTGGCCTGGTTTGTACTGGGTTTACTGGCGAATGTCAGTGTAATGAGCGCGATGTTATCGGGTGTGTTGGCACTCTATTTTCTCTATCAGATATGGCAGTCCAAAGGGCGCGGTGGTATTGTAACGCAAATTCCAGGCATGTTATTGTACGGTGGTTGCTTATTAATGGCTGTAATAGCCGTCATCCCGACAGCGGATTTTGAATTGAACCCCTGGCGGTCGCGCCTTGTGTATGAAGAGATAAGCACTTTATTGATGACTTTCTGGAAAGTCGACAATTTTGGCATTGCTGGATTGCTGGGATCCGGTGTCATCTTTGCAATACTACTCCATACATTTTGGCAGCGTAAAATTCTAATACTGGTAATCGCTGCATCTGTGGCAGGATTTATGCTGCTACAGACGCTTTCCGACTGGCCGCTGTCCGATCGCCATTATGGCGTTTTATATGCAGCGATTATTGTATGCTGGTATTTTTACCGTCTGCAGGTTCCGGCAGCAGGGCTTAATATACCATTCATCACCATATTATCGCTGAATTTTTCTCAAGGCATTGGCATGCTGCTCTTGATGTGGCAGATGCCGTATTCAAACATAGAACATACCGCGCACTGGATAAAGCAACGCGGTTTGCAGGATATGTACTGGGTGGGCATCCTAGATGCACACACGGCGCCCGTATCAGCCCTGTTGCAGCGGCCATTTTACTACCCTGAATGTAACTGTAAGGGAACATATGTTGAGTGGAGTAAATACCGTGCCGCCTGGCAGCGGGCGCATGAGTATTCTTGGAAAGAAGAAGCAACGCTGGAGAAAGTGTTGCGGGAAACAATGGATAATACAGGACGCAAAGATTTTTATCTCTTGGCTAACGATTTTTATTTCTTAGGTAACAAGGGGCGGACAGAAAAAACTGTTCACATCGGTGCTTTTCGTCTGCAGGTACTGGCACGTTTTGACCGGGAGTCGATCATCGGTGATGAACGTTACGTAGCATATCACGTACACTACACCCCCTAACACTTCACCGTCAGTACCGCCCGCAATCCGCCCAGCGGTGATACGCTCAGAGTTATGTCCCCACCATGGCGGCGCGCAATGTCACGGGCAATACTGAGGCCAAGACCGATCACCCCAGTCTCACTGTTGCGTGAGGCCTCCAGGCGATAAAATGGCCGAAATACCGCCTCATAGGCGTCCGGATCCTGATCGGTACTGATACCAGCTCCGTTATCATCAATCGTCACCATGCAGGCTTTACTGTGCTGCTGCACAGAGACCTGAACCCTGCTACCATAACGACAGGCATTACTGATCAGGTTCTGAATACAGCGTTTCAATGCCTGCGGGCGACATTCCAGTAACAGCTGATCGACGTCCGCATGGTGCAGTTCTATCGCATTTCCATGCCGCTGCTCCGTATCCACCATGCCGCGCAGCATGATCAGCAGGTCAGCAGTCTGCAGGGCTTCTCCTTCTTCGCCACGCGCAAAAGCCAGATAGCTTTCAATCATCTGTTCCATTTCCAGCAGATCGGCCTGCATGTCCGCCATATCAATAGCATTGACCTGCGCCTCCAATATCGACAGCTGCAGACGCAGGCGGGTAATGGGGGTACGCAGATCGTGCGAAATACCACTTAACATATCGGTGCGTTGCTGAATCTGACGCGCCAGCCGCTCCTGCATGTCATTAAAAGCACGCGTGGCGGATCGCACCTCTGATGCTCCCTGCGGTTTCATACGCTGTGGCACCTGGTTACGCCCAAAGGCCTCAGCCGCTTCTGCCAGACGGCGTACCGGCCGGATCTGATTGCGCATGAACAATACGGCAGCAGCCAGCAAAACAATGGATAATCCCAATGACCAGAGCACAAAGATATACACCGTTGGACTGTAGAGTTTCTTGCGATCGGCAATAATTGCCAATGTAGGTTGATCCTGCATGGCGGGCAGCCAGATCACCACATCGCTGTTGCTGTCAAACCAGACGGAATAAGGCCTTGCCAGTCTTGGTCGCAACTCATCCTGTAAGGTGTCCAGCATGCGATCCCCATTAATAGGCGTGCCGCTGCTTAAGGATAAGGGAGCCGTCTGTGCAAGACGCAGGCCAAACTGACCGGCAATCAGTGTTTGCTTCTCACCAGCAGGCAGGTCAATCACAACGGCAACTTCGCTGGCCAGGTTGCCTGCCAGGCGACGGGACAGCGCATCCCAGTGCCGTTCATAAAAAATATAGGTGGAAACGGCCTGCAACAGTACCACAGGTGCCGCAATAATCAGAAATGATCTCCCCAGCAGGGTTTGCGGTAACCAGTGTTTGGGAAGCAGGCGCATAAGTGTCAAAAGTGCCTTGGA